>JBKJVX010000123.1:0-3818 GCA_046717065.1 Arthrobacter sp.
CGGACTGGTGTGCCAGCGGCACCGAGATGGCGTACTTGTTGTTCTGGACGAAGAAGATGACGGGCAGGTGGAAGACGGCGGCGAAGTTCAGGGCTTCGTGGAAGTCGCCTTCGCTGGTGGCGCCGTCGCCGCACATGGCCAGCACCACGGTGTCCTCGCCGCGAAGCTTGGCCGCGTGGGCCACGCCGACGGCGTGCAGCAGCTGCGTGGTCAGCGGGGTGCACTGGATGCCCACTTTGTGCTTGAGGGGGTCGAACCCGCCGTGCCAGTCGCCGCGGAAGATGGTCATCACCTGCACAGGATCAACGCCGCGGGTCATCACGGCGACGGCGTCCCGGTAGGTGGGGAACATCCAGTCGCCGTCGGACAGGCACAGCGCGGCGGCCACCTGGCAGGCTTCCTGCCCGTGGCTGGACGGGTACACGGCCATGCGGCCCTGCCGGACGAGGGCCGAGTTCTGATCGTTGACGCGGCGTCCGACGACGAGCTGCTCGTACGCTGCCAGCAGCTCCTCGTCGCCGGGCAGGGGGTACTCGTGGCCGGGTTCGGTGCCCTGCTCGCCTTCGGGCTTGAGCCGGCCGTCCGGGTCCACCATCTCGATCTGGTGCCGGGCGGGAAGCATGTAATCCTCGGCCGTGATGCCGAACTTCTTGGCGGCTTCGGTGAGGGCGTCCTCGATGGGCGCCTTGCTGGTTTGGTCCGGTGCGGTGTGGTTCGCGGAGATCGTCATCGTTCCGTCCTTCTGTTGCCACTATTACTCCCCAGTATCCGCCCACAGCAGGTTTCGTATCCAGCACCTCGATGAATCGTGGAGAAGCTGCCCGTTTCCGCTTCTCTTGAAAGACGAATTGTCAGTGTGAGCTGGATTACTGACCGGGGCCGTAGACAGATTGGCGGCGAGAGACGCCGAGGGTTGCTAGGGAGAGGGCGGCGGCGGGTCTGCGGGCACCGCCGAGCGCCACGGAGTCCGCCACTCCGCAGCATCCCAAGCATCCATGATGTAGATCCGCTCGTGCGCAACGCGGTCGCCCCTGAATTCCAGCAGGCTGACAGTGAACATCCACGGGGCGCCGTCGTAGCTGATCAGGTTCTCCACAACCACCAGGTCGGCACGGTGGGTGATGCGCCGGGTGTGGAACTTGAGCTCCGCCGGGTACCGCCGCCGCCATTCGCGGAAGTTCTCCACGCCTTCGAAGCGTTCGCCGGACTGGGGGAACTCAAGCACGGCGTCGTCGTGGTAGATCTCGTGGGCGATGTCCTCGTCCTTGCCTGAGTACTCCCAGTGACGCCGCAGGGCCCGCATAAGGTGCGCCTCTTCGAGCATCATCGCCTCCTCAGTCCAGGGGGCCAAGCGTAACGCCGGGCTCCCAGCCCTGAACAGGGAAACCAGAGCGATGGTTGGCTAACAGGCACAAGCGGGCGACGAAGCATATGGCTGCTGGGGAAAGTCGTCTAGTCGCTAGCTTCGTCGGTCAGCACGAGGTCATCTTCTGCCTCTGAGGCATCATGAACCTTTTTCGGGATCTTACCCTCAACGTCAGCGGGTACAGGAGGGTCCTTCTCATCATCAGTAGACATGACCCAAGCCTAAGCTGCTCACATAAACCTCCCCCTGACCAGCACTTTCGTCGCCACCGGGCCGTACGATGAGCGTGTCGCATCACTCTGAAACCAAATGGGGGAACCTTTGAGCCAGCCGCAATACCCGTCCCAGCAGCCCTATCCTTCGCAGCAGCCGAATGCTCAGCAGCAGCAATCCTGGCAGGGCGAGCCGCCGCTTTGGGCTCCTTACTACGGGGCGCCTTTCCCGGTCGCTGTCAAACGCTTCTTCAAGAAATACGCCACGTTCTCGGGCCGGGCCAGCCGCAGCGAATACTGGTGGTGGACACTCGTCGCCGTTGCAGTGAGCATCCTCCTCAACATCATCGTTGGTACCGGATCAACCACCTCAAGCCTTACAGGCGCGACGACCGCCGGCCCGGGTGCTACTTTCGGCTATATTCTCCTCGCGATCTGGGGTTTGGCCACCCTGGTTCCGTCCCTGGCGCTGTCCGTTCGGCGACTCCATGACGGCAATTTCAGCGGCTGGCTGCTGCTGCTCATCCTCGTACCGTTCCTGGGCGCCCTAGCACTGCTGGTGTTCATGATCCTGCCGTCCAATCCGGCTGGTCAGCGGTTCGACCAACCAGCCGCCCACTGATACCGGTGACCTGCTGAAACTGGAAGGTCCTGCCGGCATCATCGGCAGGGCCTTTCGTTTGTCTGGGCGGAACCTCGCCGCATAGAGAACGCTCCCTGCAGTTCACGGAAAGACGCAAATGCATAGCAACGCTATGCACCGGTTCAACACCGCCCAAACCCACAAGAACAGCATCGAACTAAGCAGTTTCCGGGGCCGGGAGCCGGGCTACGGAGGATAATGGCGTGCAAGCCCGTTAGGGGGCAAAGCGCATGAGCAGTTATGACATCGGCATGGAGAGCCAGCAGGCTATGCCGGACGGGGTACACGGCGGAGGCGCCAGCCCGCCGATGTCTGCTGCGGCGGAGTTGTTCAAGGCCGTGGCCCATCCGGTCCGGGCGCAGATCCTGGAGTTGCTCTCCCACGGCGAGTCCACCATCCCGGAATTATGCGAGGGCACGGGAGTGAAGGCGACGCACCTGTCACGGCACCTGGCCCAAATGCGCGGGCAGCACCTGATTCAGTGCCTGCGCTCAGGCGGCCGCCTTGTGTACCGGCTGGCATATCCGGAAGCCGCCGAGCTGCTCGCCGCTGCCCGGTCCGTAGTCCAGGCCCGGACCGCGGCCGCCGTCACCTCCCTGCGCCCCATGCCGGAGGAACTGCCATCCACGGCCCTCTGGGACGATCAGTTCCTGGCCCTGGAGGAATCACTGGTATCGCGTTCGGTGATTGCGGAGGCGTGCGGGCAGATCGCGGCACGAAGCGGCTGCACCCCGGAGGAAGCAGCCGGACGGCTCATCATGACTGCCTGCAACCGCAACTGCACTCTGCTGGAAGCGGCCCGGGACGAACTTCGCAACGGGCAGGAACCGAATCGCACCTGACGGGCGGGTCCGGCCCTGCCCGGGGGCCGGAAGAGACCTATTGGCAGGCTTCGCGCCCATAATGGACCGTCTGTTTAGAAAACGCCTTGACCTTCTCCCTGGGTGGGACCACACTCTGAGGGATGCAATTGACCAATACGTCTATCGGTCAATGTTGGGAAGGTATTTTTCCGCTCTTTACGGGGAGAAGGCTCCGCACCAGGTGGCAGGGATTTCCCTCGATGGGGGCTTCTGGTGCGGCGATGGACGCGGAGGGGACAGCGTGGTCCCCTCCGCCTCTGAATCATTTGGGCCATCAGCCTTTCCTGCGGCTGACGGGTACTGGACAATTTAAGTGTCATCCGTCCCGCGCGGGAGCGAGGCGGCATCATTCTCAGGAAAATAACCAAGGGCGGGGTATCCGTAATGGGCATTGACAAGGTGTGGGACCGGCTCGAGCCAGAAACGCGGCAATGGCTGATCGATAATCCGGGCTGCAAGATCCTTCCCCGAACGGTGGTGGCAGCGATCACCAAGGCCACCGGAGTCGAGTTCGATCAGGACCGGCACGGTGAGACTCTCCTCTCCCCTGCCGACTGTGATTTCATCCGCACCGCAGCTAACCGGGAAGATGCACGCCGCAGCGAGTCCTCGTCCCCGCGTTCCTGACACCCGTTCGTATTTAGCCTGTTCGGTAATCGCAAAGTCCTGCGCAATTCCCATTACTCTGGGAGAGGAATTGTAAGTGTGAGCCGGATTACTGATAGGCCGTGGAC
>JBKJVX010000124.1:0-28476 GCA_046717065.1 Arthrobacter sp.
TGAACTCTCTTTTTAATGCGGAAATGGTCTAGAGGGCTTTCAGATTGGCCATTGACTGAGCGGCGTGGGGATACCTATGGCGGCCAACCATCAGTGGCCGTCGACCTGCACGGACACACAGCTATAAAGAATAGCAGGTCAGGCGCAGGACTGGCCATTTCGGAACTTAGCTCCAGCCGTGTCGCCGGCGGAGCCCTTCGGCCACCTTTTCAAAGCGGCCCCGCTCCAGCACTGCGCCTTCCCGCCGGATGCTGTCCGGCCGGAGCTGGACAATACGGTCCAGCCGGGCTTCGCTGGGCCTGCCCTGGGGGTCCCAGCCGCCAGCGCCGATGTCCACATATTCTGCGGATGCTCCCGAGTCGGGGACCCGGTCTTTGCTGGTGAGCATCAGCCCAAGGAGGTATCCGCCGCTGCGGCCCACCAGCAGCACCGGGCGGTCCTTGCCGCGCGTGTGATCCTCCTCGTAAGGCACCCACGCCCACACCACCTCGCCCGGATCCGGGTCGCCGTCCGGCTGCGGCGCGTAACTTATGGTGAACCGGCCTTCAAAGTCGCCGGGGTAATTGCCGTTGCCGCCAGCGGCAGGGGAGGGTGCGATGCGAGCCGGACCGGCCTTGTGGGGCGGGGCGCCCCGGCCCGCCTTCTGCAGTACGCGCAGACCTGCTTTGACTGCGTTTGCCAGCGAACGGAGATTGATAGCCATCAGGCAACCCTAACTCCGGCCAGGGGCGGGAGGCCTGGAACGTCAAAGGGGCCCGCAATGCGGTGCCACAGGCCCGGACGTGGGACACTTGAAGTTCCAGATGTGCGGAGTGTCCGCAGGGTGCCCTCCGTGCGCCTTGGCGGCGACCGCGTGAATGCCAACAGTAAGGACCCTGCGTGTCTCCCATGGCCCGCACCGCCCCGGTGCCCGCCGCGACAGATCCGGCCATCATTCGGAACTTCTGCATCATCGCGCACATTGACCACGGCAAGTCCACCCTGGCTGACCGCATGCTGCAGTTCACCGGCGTCGTTCAGTCCCGCGACATGAAGGCCCAGTACCTGGACCGCATGGACATCGAACGTGAGCGCGGCATTACCATCAAGTCCCAGGCCGTCCGTATGCCGTGGGAACTCGACGGCACCAGTTACGCACTGAACATGATCGACACTCCGGGCCACGTGGACTTCACCTATGAGGTCTCCCGCTCGCTTGCAGCCTGTGAAGGGGCGATCCTCCTGGTCGACGCAGCGCAGGGTATTGAGGCCCAGACCCTCGCCAACCTGTACCTGGCGATGGAAAACAACCTCACCATCATCCCGGTCCTGAACAAGATTGACCTCCCGGCGGCCCAGCCCGAGAAGTACGCGGCGGAACTGGCAAGCCTGATTGGCGGGGACCCGGAGGATGTACTCCGTGTCTCCGGAAAGACTGGAATGGGTGTCGAAGCCCTGCTGGACAAGATCGTCCGCGACCTTCCGGCCCCGGAAGGCAATGCAAACGCCCCCGCCCGTGCCATGATCTTCGACTCCGTCTACGACACCTACCGCGGTGTGGTCACCTACGTTCGTGTGGTGGACGGCATGCTGCACCCCCGCGAACGCATACAGATGATGTCCACCCGGGCAACCCATGAACTCCTCGAGATTGGGGTGAGCTCCCCGGAGCCCACCCCGTCCAAGGGATTGGGCGTCGGCGAAGTGGGCTACCTCATCACCGGCGTAAAGGACGTCCGCCTGTCCAAGGTGGGCGACACCGTGACCAACCTCGCCAAGCCGGCCGCCGATTCGCTCCCCGGCTACGCCGATGCAAAGCCAATGGTCTTCTCCGGCCTGTATCCCTTGGATGGAACGGACTACCCGGTGCTCCGCGATGCCCTGGAGAAGCTGATGCTCAACGATGCCGCATTGGTCTACGAGCCGGAGACCTCCGCAGCGCTGGGCTTCGGCTTCCGCGTTGGCTTCCTGGGTCTGCTCCACCTGGAAATCACCCGCGAGCGGCTGGAACGTGAATACAACCTGGACCTGATCTCCACGGCGCCCAACGTCGAATACGAGGTGACGCTGGAGGACAAGAATGTGGTCCACGTGACCAACCCCAGCGAATACCCCTCCGGCAAGATCTCCGAGGTCCGCGAGCCAATGGTGTCCGCCACCATCCTGGCCCCGAACGAATTCGTCGGCGCGATCATGGAGCTGTGCCAGGGCCGGCGCGGCGTTATGGGCGGCATGGACTACCTGTCCGAGGACAGGGTGGAAATCCGCTACCGCCTGCCTCTGGCCGAGATCGTGTTCGACTTCTTCGACATCCTCAAGTCCAAGACCCGTGGCTACGGTTCCTTGGACTGGAAGGCCGACGGCGACCAGGTGGCCGACCTGGTGAAGGTGGACATCATGCTCCAGGGTGAGCAGGTGGATGCCTTCTCAGCCATCACGCACCGCGACAAGGCCTACGCCTACGGCGTCATGATGACCACCAAGCTGCGCGAGCTCATTCCCCGCCAGCAGTTCGAGGTGCCCATCCAGGCGGCCATCGGCTCCCGTATCATCGCCCGCGAAAGCATCCGCGCCATCCGCAAGGACGTGCTGGCCAAGTGCTACGGCGGTGACATCTCGCGTAAGCGCAAACTGCTGGAAAAGCAGAAGGAAGGCAAGAAGCGCATGAAGATGGTGGGCCGGGTTGAGGTCCCCCAGGAAGCGTTCATCGCCGCCCTCACCACAGACGAGTCCAAGGACAAGGCCAAGAAGTAGTGAACACAGCGTCCGGCAACACCGGAGGCCCCTGCAATGCCTAGCACCCTTCCCCTCGGCGACCCGGCGCCGTCGGACGGTCTGCTGCCCGCCCAGGCAGTAGACGGTTCGGCGGACCGGGCGTTTGGCCTGTACGTCCACATTCCCTTCTGCGCGGTGCGCTGCGGCTACTGCGATTTCAACACCTACACCGCCACGGAGCTCGGGGGCGGCGCCTCCCAGGACGCGTATGCCGGCACGGCTGCCTCTGAAGTGTCGATGGCGGCCCGAGTGTTGGCCGAATCCGGCCTTCCCGCCCGGAAGCTAAGCACCGTGTTCTTCGGTGGGGGCACACCCACCCTGCTTCCCGCGGATGATCTCGCCCTGATCCTCCGGAGTGCCATTGCCCAGTGGGGCATCGAAGACGGCGCCGAGGTCACCACGGAGGCGAACCCCGATTCCGTAACACCTGAGTCCCTCGCCGTCCTCAAGGATGCCGGCTTCACCCGGGTCTCCTTCGGCATGCAGTCCGCGGTCCCGCACGTCCTCAAGGTGCTGGACCGCACGCACACGCCCAGCCGGGTCCCGCAGGTGGTCCAGTGGGCGCGCGAGGCCGGCCTCGCAGTCAGCCTGGACCTGATCTATGGAACACCGGGGGAGACCCTCGCCGACTGGCGATACTCGCTGGAGACCGCCTTGTCCTACGAGCCTGACCACATCAGCGCCTACGCGCTGATCGTGGAGGACGGTACCAAGCTCGCCGCACAGATCCGCCGTGGTGAAGTCCCCGGAATCGACGACGACGACCACGCCGACAAGTATGAACTCGCTGACCAGCTGATCACCGAAGCCGGCCTCGGCTGGTACGAGGTCAGCAACTGGGCGCGCACGCCGGAACAGGCCTGCCGCCACAACCTCGCCTACTGGCGCGGCGATGACTGGTGGGGAATCGGGCCCGGCGCGCATTCACATGTAGGCGGGGTCCGTTGGTGGAACGTCAAACACCCCACCGCCTATGCCGGCCGTTTGGCGCAGGGCATTTCGCCGGCTGCCGGCAGGGAGACACTGGACCTGGAAACCCGGAACGTGGAGCGGGTGATGCTCGAAGCGCGCCTGCAATCCGGTCTTGAAGTTTCTTCCCTTGGTGCTGACGGCCGGCATGAAGTCGCAGGCCTGATTGCGGACGGCCTGGTGGAGCCTGCCCAAGCCTTCCGGGGAAGGCTTGTCCTCACCCTCAAAGGCAGGCTGCTGGCGGATGCGGTGGTCCGCCGCGTACTCCCAGCCTGATTATTCGCCCCCGAGGGTCGTGGTGGTCCTGGTGGGGCTGTCCCAGAGACGGGCTGCGGTGCACTCTCCCTGCGTCCGCACGTCCAAGGCGTCCATGGCAGCTCCGAGCAGGTGGCCTGGAATCCGGCGCGCAAGGGTGACGTGCGGTGTCCACGCATCCGGCAGGGTATTGGCAAAAGCCCCCGTACACTGCTGATGCAGCCGCGTGTGCAGTTGCAGCAAACCCGCCGCCGGCACCACCAGGCGTGCCAGCACGTACGTGCCGGAACCGGCAGGAAAAAGCACCAGCCCGGAAAACCGGACGTCAATCGGCAGCCCGCCCCACAGGTCCTGCGCGACGTGCCCGAGGTCCAGGTTGTTACCTGCCGCCAAAGTGATGTGTGGCCTGTTGCTCGGGGAGGTATGCGTGGCCAGGCTCGGCAGGCCGGCTTCAAGGAGGCGGGCCCAATCCGTCCTGATAGAAGAATCGGTGGACTCCCCGAAGGTCAACTCGACGCTGCGCATGCACCCATCATGCCGGACGCTGACGGACGGTTTTGCGGAGGAGCGGAGTCTGCCAGCGCTACTTGATCCAGCGCAGGTTGTAAGGGTACCGGTGCGGCTGGCCCTTGTTGACGTGGATTCCGGCGGCCACCGAGAAGCAGGTGAGGGCGATCCAGATCAGTGTTGCGATGACGGCAAAGATGTTGCCGATCACCGGCACGAAGACAAGGATGTTCGCAACCACTGCCGCGATGGTGGGCGGCAGGCTGAAGTTCAGCGCCTCCTTGGACTCCTGTGCGGTAAACGGGCCCCGGTCACGGAAGATCAGGTAGATCAGCAGGGAAGGAACGCATCCCAAAATGCCGCCAAAGTGCGCCAGGGTGGCCCACTGCCGGTCTTCGCTGGCCGTCAGGGGCAGCGCATTCGCTGGAACGCCGTGGTACTCCGAACGGCCCTGGCCGCCCTGGCTGTCCCTGTGCTCACGTGCGTTTTCTGCCACAGTCTGTTCCTTCGAAAGTGCAATGGTGCTGACTAAGAATGCCATGTCTACTGCCGGTGCTGCGATCCGCAGACACTGCAGTACCAAGAATACTGGGTGCAGCGTGGTGCCTGTCCCAACACCGGGCAGGAGCAGGCACGCAGCAATGAGGTCTGACGGAACTTCAGGGAACCGTGAGGAAATCGATGACTTCCTCCACCCTTCCCAGCAGCGACGCTTCGAGGTCCGCGTAGCTGCGGACGGCGCCCAACAGCTTCTGCCACCCGAGACCGATGTCCTCTTTCGTTTCGTGGGGCCAGCCGAAGGCTGCGAGGATGCCTGTTTTCCAGTCCTGCCCGCGCGGCACCACCGGCCACTTCTCGATTCCAAGGACAGCCGGGCGGATGGCCTGCCAGACGTCAACGTAGGGGTGTCCCACGATCAGCACATTCCCTGCGGCGCCGGGAGAGGCCATCACAGCATCGGCAATGCGGGACTCTTTCGAATCGGGCACCAGGTGGTCCACGAGCACCCCCAGGCGCCTGCCGGGGCCCGGTTTGAAATCGGCCACAGCCGCCGCGAGGTCATCAATGCCGTGCAGCGGCTCGACGACGATGCCTTCCACCCGAAGGTCATCTCCCCACACCTTCTCCACGAGTTCGGCGTCGTGCTTTCCTTCGACCCAGATGCGGCTCGCCTTGGCAACCTGGGCTCTTTGGCCGGCCACGCGGACAGAACCCGAGGCTGTCCTGCCGGCGGCTGCATCCGTGCCTGTGGGTGGCCGCGGAGCGGGCGGCATCAGGCGGATGGCCTGGCCTTCCAGGAGGAACCCGAAGCCCAGCCGGAAGGAGCGGGACTTGCCGCGGCGGTCTTCCAGTGCCACCACATGCATTCCTCCCGATTTCTCCACCCGGGTCACCGCGCCAACCCAGCCGGACTGCACGTCCTCCAGCACCATGCCCCGCTCCACGGGCACCTCGGGCAACTGCGTCTTGGCGGGCGCGGAAAGGTCCTGGGCTCCCCAGTTCTGGTATTGCATCGAATCACTCCGCCTCGCGCTAGATCACGGCCGGGAATTTCGCCCGGAGCGGTACCAATGCTAACAACGGGGTGAGTCATAATAGACTGTTAGCACTTGGGCATGTCGAGTGCTAACCGGTGTTGCGTCACGGTGCGGGCGGAATGGCGGCCCTGAACCCTGGATGGAGGTGGAGAGTGAGCGAGCCACGCAAACTGGAAGTACTGCGGGCCATCGTGGAGGATTACGTCCACTCCCGCGAGCCCGTCGGGTCCAAGGCCCTCGTGGAGCGGCACCATCTTGGTGTCTCGAGCGCCACTATTCGCAATGACATGGCCGCGCTTGAGGACGAAGGGCTGATTACGGCGCCCCACACCAGCGCGGGCCGCATTCCCACCGACAAGGGCTACCGGCTCTTCGTCGACCAGATTTCCGCGGTGAAGCCCTTGTCCCAGGCGGAGCGGCGGGCCATCCAGTCCCTCCTTGAGGGCTCGGATGACCTCGACGACGTCCTGGAACGTACCGTCCGGCTGTTGTCCCAACTGACTAACCAGGTGGCGGTTGTCCAGTATCCGCACCTTAACCGGGCATTGATCCGCCACATCGAATTCGTTCTGCTGGCACCGCGGAAGGTGCTGGTGGTGCTGATCGCCAACAGCGGCAAGGTGGAACAACGCGTTATCGACGTCGGGCAGGACCTGGCGGATGAGGCACTCGCTGCGTTGCGCGCTAGGTTCCTCGGCTCCCTCGCCGGGACTCCCTTGGCCCAACTGGGGCACTCCCTGCCCGCAGTGGTGTCCGGTGTCGCCCCCGGACAGCGGCAGGCAGCCCAGGCGCTGGCGCACGGACTGGAGGGCCTGGCCCACAGCAGCCGCGAAGACCGTATGGTGATGGCCGGCACAGCCAACCTCGCCCGTTCCAACGTTGACTTCCCGCTCAGTATTGGGCCGGTGCTGGAGGCGCTGGAGGAACAGGTGGTGATGCTGCGCCTGCTGAGTGAGATGGCACAGGATCATCGCGGCGTAGCCGTAAGCATCGGCCGTGAAAACCCGTATGACGGCCTGGCGGAGGCATCCGTTGTGGCCACGGGCTACGGCCCGGACAGCGTCGCGAAGATTGGCGTGCTGGGTCCTACCAGGATGGACTATCCCACCACCATGGCAGCCGTCAGGGCTGTGGCCCGTTACCTGTCCCGGATTTTGGGGCCCTGACCGCAGGACTGCGCCCAAAAGCGCACAGCAGTGATGCAGTAAGACTGCAGGCAAAACAACAAGGAAGAGATACGAACTTTGAGCAGCCACTACGAAGTCCTTGGAGTCTCACCGGACGCCACCGGAGAAGAGATCAAGAAGGCCTACCGCAAGCTGGCCCGGACCCTTCACCCGGACGTTAACCCCGGTGAGGATGTTGCGGACCGCTTCAAGGCAGTGACCCACGCCTACGAAGTTCTCTCGGATCCCCAAAAGCGGCGGGTCTACGACACCACCGGCAACGAGAACGGCACGGACAACGGGTTCGGCGGGGGAGCGTATGCCGGCCAGGGCTTCGCTTTCCAGGACATCTTCGACACATTCTTCGGTGCCGGCGGCACCACCGGCCCCGCGTCACGGGTCAGGCGCGGGCAGGACGCGCTCATCAGCGTCCGGATCGAACTCCGCGACGCGGTGTTCGGGGTCAACAAGAAGCTCGAAGTGGATACGGCAGTGGTCTGCCCCACGTGTGACGGCTCGTGCTGCCGTCCCGGAACCCATCCGGAGCGCTGCGACATCTGCGGTGGCAGCGGCCAGGTCCAGAGGGCCGTGCGTTCCATCCTCGGCCAGGTCATGACCGCCGCGCCCTGCGGTACCTGTGAGGGCTTCGGAACCGTCATTAAGGACCCCTGCAACGAATGCAGCGGGCAGGGCCGGATCCGCAGCCGCCGTTCCCTAACCATCAAGGTCCCCGCCGGCGTCGCCACCGGCACGCGCATCCAGCTGTCAGGGCAGGGCGAGGCCGGTCCCGCCGGCGGCCCCACCGGTGACCTTTACGTGGAAATCCGCGTCAACAACGATGCCACCTATGTCCGCGAAGGCGACGACCTCCACGCCACCCTGAACATCCCCATGACGGCAGCTGCCCTGGGAACCGACGTGACCCTCGAGACGTTCGACGGGCCGCAGGAGATCGACGTGAAGGCCGGAACGCAGTCCGGAGAGATCATCACCTTGCGCGGCCTTGGTGTCACCCACCTGCGCGGTTACGGCCGTGGCGACCTGAAGGTTCATCTTCAGGTCGAGACGCCGGCGAAGCTCGATCCGGCGCAGGAGGACCTGCTGCGCCAGCTGGCCAAGCTTCGCGGCGAGCAGATCACTGAAGGCAAGCTTGCTGCCAGCGGTGGCATGTTCGCCAAGCTCCGGGACCGGCTCGGTAACCTGTAGCGGTGAGCAACCCCGTCTTTTTCACTGCGTCCGGGTCCCTGGACGGGATGGTGCCGGAACGGACCTTCGTCCTGGAGGGACCCGAGGCGCGGCATGCGGTCACGGTCAAGCGGCTCGCTCCGGGCGAAGCCGTGGACATCGTTGACGGCGCCGGTACCCGCATGAGCGGCAAGGTTACCGCCGCTTCCTCCTCCGGGCTCGAAGTCGAATGCACCTCGATGGTTGTTGAGGACCGTCCGCGCACAAGGCTGGTGCTGGTCCAGGCCCTGGCCAAGGGCGACCGGGATGAGCTGGCCATAGAAACGGCCACCGAACTGGGCATCGACGCCGTTATCCCGTGGCAGTCAGAACGGTCCATCGTACGCTGGAAAGGTGACCGGGCCGCCAAGGCCCACGCAAAATGGCAGTCCGTCGTCACTGCCGCCGCCAAACAGGCCCGCCGTGCCTGGATCCCTGAAGTGCGTGCCGCCGTCGACACCGCCGGCCTGGCCACCGCAGTGGAAGCGGCCGACCTCGCCGTTATCCTGCACGAGAACGCCGTGCGGCCCCTGCGGTCCGTCCTGGAATGCTGGGTCCCGACAGAGGCCGCTGACGGGGTGCGCGAAGTGCTCCTGATCGTAGGACCCGAGGGAGGGATCAGCCAGCGTGAAGTGACAAGGCTGTGCGGCCAGGGTGCCGTCACCGCCCTGTTGGGACACCACGTGCTGCGCTCATCAACGGCCGGTCCTGCCGCCGTCGTTCTTGCCAGCGACGTCCTGGGCCGCTGGGCGGCTCCCGCAGTTTGAGCCGCTCGGCGGGGGCTAGCGGACCTGAAAGCTCCGGGTGTCCTCGGTTCCGTCCACTTGGCCGTCCGCGTTCGAGGTTTGGGCAACCCGAAGTTCGAAGTCACCCTCAGGCAGCGTCAGGGCCAAGGTGAACACCCCGGCCTGCGCGGGATCCGCAGCCGCCGTTGTTTCGCCCGTCAGGAAAGGGGTTTTGTCCCCGTTGTCTCCGGTCCGCAGGATCTGCCAGCGCAGCTTGCCGCCGGGCAGGGTGCTTCGTCCGGTGATCTTGACGCTGCCATCGGGCACTTCCACGTTTTCCTGCGGGTCGATGATCCAAACCGGAGCCACCAACCCGGCCGTTCGGGCCATGAGGGACCCCAGCTGCACATGGTCAAAAGCGACGTAGTCGGTATGTCCGTCCACGAGGATCCTGACACGGATCTGCTGCCCGGAGTCAATCAGCCCTGAGCTTGCAGCAGCCGCGGTAGCCGTGTAGACAAGCTGCTGGATGGCCCGGGCCGCCATGTCGGCGTCAAGATTGCTGTTGAAGGCGTCCTCCGATACGTCCACGGTGATGACGTCCTTGCCGGAAATGGACGTGGCCAGCTGCTTGGGGTTCTGCCACGGCGTAAAGAAGTCCGGGTCCAGGGGCTTTTCGGACATCATGGCGCGCAGGGCACGGGTCACGGGATTCTCCTGCTCCGGAACGTCCCGGAATTCCCGGTAAAGGAAGACATCGCTGTTGCTGCGGCCAATCCAGTAGACGGGCGCCTTGTTGGAGGACTGGGTAGTCTCCAGGGGTGCACTCGTGGACGGGGCGCCGGACGTGATTCCCGGGGCGGCAGTGCTGGAGGACAGTGTGCCGGTGGGGGATGGCCCCGGTTCGGCGATGCAGCCAGCCAGGACTGGGACCGCGACCAGGAGACCGGCAAGGACCGCTGAACGGGCGCCGCTGAAGCAACCTCGGGCCCGGCGGGGCGCTGCGGTTTCCGGCAACTTGATTGCCCTGTCCTTTCCTGGTCGGGGAGCCGATCCCCGGTCGGCTTTGATGCTCCAGCAGCACGCTGGATTTCCAGCATTACACAGCCCCGGGGAGCAGAAGCGCCGGGATGCGCTGCGCGGTCCAACTGCAACTGGAACGATATGAGGCCGATATGAAGTTGATACCTTATGACGCGAATCATGCGTTGGGCCGGGCCGGAACCGTCCCGGCGCCCCATTGCTGGATGGGGTCTGGTGTGCCTGCTGGCGTAGGATGGAAGGTACCGCTGGAAGCAACGGCACCAGCCGCCGCAGATCAGCTAACAGCTATTGTTTCGACATCGAGGGGATCACAGGCCTGCGGGCCAGCACCATGACTGAATCAGCTAACGGAAAGCGCAGGCTCGTCACAGGCGAGGGCGCAGCGGGGGAGTTTCCCCATTCACTCCCCGGCGTCCGGACCGAAGTAGTCCTTTTCGACAACTCGGACCAGATGGTTCAATCGCTGGGCAGCCATGATGAAGCGTTGCGGTTCATCGAGGAACAGTTTCCTGACGTGAACTTCCACGTCCGCGGCAATGAGCTTTCCATCAGCGGACCGGCGGCTGATGTGCCACGGATTATGCGGCTCCTCCATGAGGTCCGCGGACTCGTTGCCCGCGGCACGGTCATCAGCCCGGCTGTATTGCAGCAGCTCGTGGCCCTCCTCCGCTCGCAGTCGATGCAGAATCCCGTGGATGTACTGACCCATGACATCCTGTCCAGCCGTGGCAAGACCATCCGTCCCAAAACCCTGAACCAGAAGAACTACGTGGACGCCATCGACGTCAACACGGTGATCTTCGGCATCGGGCCCGCGGGAACAGGCAAGACCTACCTGGCCATGGCGAAAGCGGTGCAGGCCCTGCAGCAGAAAGAAGTCAGCCGGATCATCCTGACCCGCCCGGCCGTCGAGGCGGGGGAGCGGCTTGGTTTCCTTCCCGGGACCTTGAGCGACAAGATCGATCCCTACCTCCGCCCCCTCTATGATGCCCTGCACGACATGATGGACCCTGAATCCATTCCGCGGCTGATGGCCGCGGGGACCATCGAAGTGGCGCCGCTCGCCTACATGCGCGGCCGCACGCTCAATGACGCCTTCATCATCCTGGACGAGGCGCAGAACACCACGCCCGAGCAGATGAAGATGTTCCTCACCAGGCTTGGCTTCGGATCCAAAATGGTGGTCACGGGCGATGTCACCCAGGTGGACCTGCCCTTCGGCACCCGGTCCGGGCTGCGCATTGTGGAAGAGATCCTGCAGGGCATTGATGGTGTGAACTTCTCCGTTTTGGACGCAGCAGACGTGGTGCGGCACCGCCTGGTGGGCGATATCGTGAATGCCTACAGCATCTGGGACGACACCCAGCGCACCCGGGTCAAGCATTCGGCAAGCCGGGAAAAACGGGGGGAACACGCGTGAGCATCGAGGTGAACAACGAGTCCGGCGTCCAGGTGGACGAATCCGAGCTCGTTGCCCTGTCCAGGTACATCTTTGAGCAGCTTTACATTCATCCGCAGGCCGAACTGTCCATTCTCCTGGTCGACGAGCCTGCGATGGAGAAGCTTCACATCGAGCTGATGGACGAGCCCGGCTCCACTGACGTGCTGTCCGTGCCCATGGACGAGCTGACCCCAGGTACGCCTGACCGGCCGACGCCCCAGGGCATGCTGGGGGACATTGCGGTGTGCCCGCAGGTCGCAACGGTCCAGGCCCGGAACGCCGGACACTCTCTACAGGACGAGATGCTGCTGCTGACCACGCACGGTATTTTGCACCTGCTGGGCTACGACCACGCCGAGCCCGAGGAGAAGGCCGAGATGTTCGGCCTTCAGCGCGAACTCCTGTCCGGCTTCACCGGTAAAGAAGCGCCCGCCGAGACCACCCAGTGACCCCTCTGCTCCTCGTCGCGATGGCCCTGGCTTTCCTGGCCGCCGCGGCAGTACTGACCGCGGCCGAAGCCGCCTTTAACTTCCTCCCGCGGCACGACGCCGAAGAGGCACTCGTCAAGAGCCGCGGCACCGCGATGCGCCGGATCCTGGCACAGCCCGTTGCGCACATCCGCGCGCTGCGGTTCTGGCGCATCTGGTTTGAGATGGCCTCAGCGGTTGCCGTCGCCGTCCTGTTGTACAGCCTGCTCGACAACATCTGGCTGGCAGGGCTTGCTGCAACCGGCATCATGGCCCTCCTGGGATTCGTCATTGTGGGCGTCTCTCCCCGCCAGCTCGGAAGGCTCCACTCAGCCGCCGTGGTGCGCTTCACGGCACCGATGATCCGTTTCCTCACCTGGGTGCTCGGACCCATCCCGGGGTGGCTCGTGGCCCTGGGAAGCGCTGCTGCCCCCGGTGCACCGGTCGGCGATGAGGCGTTCTTCAGCGAGCAGGAGTTCCGTGAGCTGGTTGAACGTGCCAGCGAATCAGACATGATCGAGGACACCGAGGCCGAGATGATCCAGTCGGTCTTCGATTTCGGCGACACCCTGGTCCGTGCCGTTATGGTGCCACGGACAGACATCCTCAGCATCGAAGCCGGCTCCAGCCTCCGCCGTGCCATGTCGCTCTTCCTGCGGTCCGGGTATTCCAGGATTCCTGTGATTGGCGAAGACACGGACCATATCCAGGGCATCATCTACCTCAAGGATGTCGCGGCCGTCCTGCATGAGCTGGCGCCCGACGAGGAGCCGCCCCTGGTGGATTCGCTGGTCCGGGAGGTGCGGTACGTGCCCGAATCGAAACAGGTCAGTGACCTGCTGCGCGAGTTGCAGAAGGAATCCACGCATGTGGCCATTGTGATCGATGAATACGGGGGTACCGCCGGACTCGTCACCCTCGAAGACCTGATCGAGGAGATCGTGGGCGAAATCGTCGACGAGTACGACACCGAAAGCGCCGAGGCCGTGGAACTGGGCGACGGCTCGTACCGCGTAAGCGCCCGGATGAGCATCGATGACCTTGGCGAGCTTTTTGACATCGAGCTTGACGACGACGAAGTGGACACAGTGGGAGGCCTGCTCGCCAAAGCGCTGGGCCGTGTACCCATCGTCGGCAGCAGCGTCGAAGTTGACGGTGTGTCACTGCGCGCCGAAAGGCTGGAAGGACGCCGGAACCGGGTCAGCCACATCATTGCGGCGCAGGTTCCAAAAGTAGACACTGACCTTGAAGACCTCCTCCAGGAGGCGGAAGCAACCCAGCAGGGAGTTCCACGTGAGCAAGAAAAATAAGGCCGCAGGCGACGAAGACTTCGGGGGCTTCCGCGCAGGATTTTCAGTCCTGGTGGGCCGCCCCAACGCGGGTAAGTCCACACTGACAAACGCCCTGGTGGGCAAGAAGGTGGCCATTACCTCCGCCAAGCCGCAGACCACCCGCCACACCATCCGCGGCATCGTCCACCGTGACGACGCACAGCTGATCCTCGTGGATACCCCGGGCCTGCACCGTCCCCGCACCCTGCTGGGAAAGCGCCTGAACGACCTCGTGGCCGACACCCTTGCGGAGGTGGACGCCATCGGGTTCTGCCTGCCCGCCAATGAAAAGATCGGACCCGGCGACAAGTACATCGCCGCCCAGCTCGCAGCTGTTGGCCGCCAGCCTGTCATTGCCATTGTCACCAAAGCGGACCTGGTGGACCGGCAGGCCCTGACGGAGCAGCTCCTTGCCGTCGCCGCGCTGGGGCGGGAAGTGCTGGGGGAGGAAGGCTGGAAGGATATTGTTCCGGTATCCGCCAGCGACGGCTTCCAGGTGGAAACCGTAGCCGACGTCCTGATCAGCCACATGCCGCCGTCGCCCCCGCTGTACCCGGACGGGGAGCTGACCGACGAGCCGGAAGCCGTGATGGTCGCGGAGCTGATCCGCGAAGCGGCGCTGGAAGGCGTCCGCGATGAATTGCCGCACTCCTTGGCGGTGGTTGTCGAAGAAATCGTGCCCCGGGAGGACCGTCCGGACGACAATCCCTTGCTGGACGTGCGCGTGAACCTGTACGTCGAACGCCCGTCCCAGAAGGCGATCATCATCGGCAAGGGCGGCAGCCGGCTGCGCGAAGTGGGCACAAACGCACGGAAGGGAATCGAAGCCCTCCTGGGGACGCGCGTCTACCTCGACCTGCACGTGAAGGTCGCCAAAGACTGGCAGCGGGATCCGAAACAGCTGGTCAAGCTGGGCTTCTGACCGCTTTAATACGTGCGGCCGGGGGCCGTCCGGGAATTTCCCAGCCTGGACCACTAAAATGGACCGGATTCAGAATCTAGAGGAAGGTTCACCACGTGGGGCGAGGCCGCGACAAGCGCGAAAACGGAGCTGACGTGTCAGCTGGGGGACCAGTGTCCCGGCACGCGGATGATGGCACCGTTGGAGCCGCCCGCCACTTTGGCCCCGTACGCGGGATGCCGCTGTGGCTCAAGATCACGACGGGCGTGCTGTCGGTTGCCCTCGTCGGGGCCCTCGCATTCGCAGGGTTCTGGTTTCTCCGCCTGCAAGGCAACCTTTCCAAGGCACCACTGAACGCCGGGGGCGGAAGTAACGGATCAGTGAGCGACGCCACCGGGCGGATGCAGATCCTGATCCTTGGCTCAGACACCAGGGACGGCAAGAACGCCGAGTACGGCACGGCAGACGATTCACGAGGCTACGGCAAGTCTGACGTCATGATGCTGATGGACATTTCCGAGGACAACAGACGCGTCAGCGTCATCAGCTTTCCCCGCGACCTGCTGGTTGACATTCCTGAGTGCAAGGACGAGGAAACCAACCAAACCTATCCTGCCCGCAGCGGTGTGATGATCAATGAAGCCATGGCCGAGGCGGGGATCGGCTGCGCCGTGGACACGGTCAACCGGATCACCGGCCTGGAAGTGGACCACTTCATGATGGCGGACTTCAACGCGGTGAAGGAACTGTCCAACGCCGTCGGCGGCGTGGACGTGTGCATCAGTGACGCCGTCTTTGACCCCGATTCCCGGCTCCGCCTCCCGAAAGGCACCTCCGCGGTTCAAGGTGAAATGGCCCTCGCCTTCCTGCGGACCCGCCATGCGTTTGCCGACGGCGGCGACCTTGGCCGCATCAAGGCCCAGCAGGGGTTCCTGTCCTCGCTCACCCGGAAGATCAAGGATGAAGGCACCCTGTCCGATCCCGGCAAAATGCTGACGATCGCTGACGTCGTCACCCAGAACCTGACCGTCGACGAGGGCCTGGCTTCGGTTCCCACCCTGTTGACCATCGGCAACCGGCTTAAGGACATCGATATCAGCAAAGTTGCGTTCGTGGCCGTTCCCACTACGCCCGCCGTTCTGGATCCAAACAGGCTGCAGATCGCCGAGCCCGCCGGGTCCCAGCTGTTCTCCGCGCTGCGGCAGGATATCGACCTGACCGACCCCTCAGCGCCGCCCACACCTGCGCCCACGGAAACCACTGCTCCACCTACGGCGGCTCCAAGTGAAACGGCTCCGCCAGCGCCGGCCTACGACAAGGCGCTTCAGCCCGTCACGGTAGCCAACGGCACCGGCGTGCCAGGGCGCGCACAGGAAATAGTCCAGGCCCTGATCGGCGGCGGATTCAGCCAGGCCGGACAATTCGAGGCAACCGCCGTGGAACAGTCCGTTGTCTACTACGGCACGGGCTTCGCGGACGTAGCTGCTGACGTTGCCGCGCTGCTGGGAATCCCGGCGGCGCAAGTGCTGCCGGCTCCGGCGGTGTCCGGCGTCCAGGTCTACCTGGGCACGGATTTCACTTCGGGTACCACATATGGGGCGCCGGCTGCACTGCCGGAGAACATCGTCAACCAGACTGCCGGGGACACCCTCTGCCAGCAGGCCAACCCCATGCTGATCGTCGAGGGTTAGCAAAAAACGGACAGGACGGCCGCAAGCCGCCCAAGACAGAAAACGGGGCCCGCTCGACGGGCCCCGTTTTTGTTCTGCTACCAGATGCTGACACGCTCTTCCGGGGACATCCACATGCCGTCCTGGTCGGCGACTTCAAAGGCGTCGTGGAAGGCGTCGAGGTTCCTCGCGATGGCGTTGGTCCGGAACTCGTTGGGCGAATGCGGGTCCGTTGCCAGCCTGCGGATGGCTTCTTCGCTCCGGATCACCTGCCGCCATCCTGCTGCCCATGATGCGAAGAAGCGCTGGTGCCCGGTGAGGCCGTCCAGGACCTCCGGTTCCTTTCCATCGAGGCTGATCAGGTAGGCCTTGTAGGCAATGGCCAGCCCGGCGAGGTCGCCAATGTTTTCGCCGAGGGTGAGGCGCCCGTTGACGTTATGTCCCGGTGCTGCGTACGGGGAAAGTGCATCGTATTGCGCCACCAGTTTGGCCGTGAGCTTTTCGAAGGCCTGGCGGTCCTCGTCGGTCCACCAGTTCCGCAGTGCACCGCCGCCATCGAACTGTGACCCCTGGTCGTCGAAGCCGTGGCCGATTTCGTGCCCGATCACCGCGCCGATCCCGCCGTAGTTCACGGCGTCGTCAGCGTCGGCGGTGAAGAACGGCGGCTGCAGGATCGCCGCCGGGAAAACGATCTCGTTCATCATCGGGTGGTAGTACGCGTTGACTGTCTGCGGGGTCATCAGCCATTTGTTGCGGTCCACCGGCTTGCCCACCTCATCAAGGTGCCGGTCGACGTCGGCGTTGTGTGCCCGTTCCACGTTGCCCAGCAGATCAGCCGGATCAATCTCCACGGCTGAATAGTCGATCCACTCTTCCGGATAGCCGATCTTCGCCCGGAACCCTTCCAGCTTCCGCAGAGCCTCGGCTTTGGTGCCCTCACCCATCCAGCCCACGGCGGTGATGCTTTGGCGGTAGGCCCCGATCAGGTTGGCGACCAGCGTCTGCATACGCGCCTTGTGCGTTTCCGGAAAGTGCCGCGCCACATAGATCTGGCCCACGGCTTCGCCGAGGCCGCCTTCCACGACGCCCACGCCGCGCTTCCAGCGGTCCTTGTTCCGGGGAGTGCCGCTGATGGTGGTTCCATAGAAGGCGAAGTTGGCGTCAACAAAAGCCGAGGACAGGTAGGGGGCCGCGGCGCTGACAACCCGCATGGCCAGCCACTCCTGCCAGTGGGCCAGCGGTTCGCTCTCGAGAAGCCCGGCGGCGCCATCGAAGAACGGAGGGGTGCTCACCACAATTTCCTGCCGCTTCTCCTCGTCGATGCCCGCGGCGTCAAACCAGGTGGTGAGCAGCGGGAACATGGCAGAAGCCTCGTCCGCCGACTTCAGGTTGTAGGTCTTTTGCGGATCCCGAAGGGTGACGTTGTCCCAGTGATGGGACGCCAGCTTGGTCTCGAGTGTAACCACCCGCCCGGATGCGCCGTCGGCATCCGGAACGCCGGCCAGGTCAAGCATCGTCTTCACATGCGCTCCGTAGGCGGAGACCATGGGGGCGAACTTCTCTTCCCGGTAATACGATTCGTCGGGCAGTCCGAGACCGCCCTGGCCAACGTACAGGAGGACCCGGTCGGGATTGCCTGCGTCCGGAGCCGGGTAGATGTAGAACAGCCCACCCACATCGGCCCGGAACAACCGGCCCGCCAGGGAGACCAGATCTGCCACGGAGGTGGTGGCGAAAACCTCGGCGAGCCGCTGGCGGATCGGTTCCATGCCCTTGGCTTCTACAACAGCTTCGTCCATGAAGCTGTTGTAGAGGTCCCCGACCTTCTGCTCGATGCCGCTGGCGGCCCCGCCCTTGGCCGCTGCTTCCTCGATGATGTCGCGGACAGCCATCTCGGACCCGTCCCGCAGGGCGGTGAACGTGCCTTCGAGGGGCCGGTCATCGGGGATTTCGGTAGCCTTCAGCCACGCACCGTTAACGTGCTGGTAGAGGTCATCCTGCGGCCGGACGGTGTTATCAAAGGTGGACAAGTCGATCCCCGAAATGGGCACTGAAGCTCCTTTTTGCTGACCGCGGCCGGCGGAATACCGGTCCGCGTCTGCATAGTGGACGTAACGGACGGTAGTGCCCTTTCATCTTACGCACCCGTGTTACTCTCAAAAGGTGCGTGCAGAGCTTCTTCTTCTTAGCTGCCGCGGCGAGGCCTCAGACGCGATCTAGCGCAAGGCCCACCCTCGCTGCGGAGTTTGTGTTGCCCGGCCACCCTTTCAAAGAAGAATCACAGAAAAGGCCCCGATAGTAATGCGAAACGCACAGAAGCCCTCCGGAATGCCCGCCCACCGGTACACGCCGTTCCAGGACCAGATCAAAGTCGAACTGCCTGACCGCACCTGGCCGGACAAAATCATCACCAAGGCTCCACGCTGGTGCGCAGTTGATTTGCGCGACGGAAACCAGGCCCTGATCGATCCCATGAGCCCGGCCCGCAAGATGAAGATGTTCGATCTGCTGGTCCGCATGGGCTACAAGGAGATCGAGGTTGGATTTCCGTCCGCGTCCCAGACTGACTTCGACTTTGTCCGCCAGCTCATCGAGGGTAACCACATCCCGGACGACGTCACCATCCAGGTCCTCACGCAGGCCCGCGAACACCTGATAGAGCGGACCTACGAATCCCTGGTCGGTGCCAAGCAGGCGATCGTCCACCTGTACAACTCCACCTCTGTCCTGCAGCGCCGCGTGGTCTTCAACCAGGACGAGGACGGAATCCTGGACATCGCCCTGCAGGGCGCGCGCCTGTGCAAGAAGTACGAGGAAACCCTCGCTGACACGCACGTGACCTACGAGTACTCCCCGGAATCCTTCACTGGCACCGAACTGGAATACGCGGTGCGCGTCTGCAACGCCGTCGCCGATGTTTTCGAGGCTTCCGCAGACCGCCAGGTCATCATCAACCTGCCGGCCACCGTGGAGATGGCCACCCCGAACGTTTACGCCGATTCGATTGAATGGATGAGCCGCCACCTGCACCCGCGGGAAGGCATCATTCTCTCGCTGCACCCCCACAACGACCGTGGAACGGGCGTCGCGGCCGCGGAACTGGGCTACATGGCCGGAGCCGACCGGATCGAAGGCTGCCTCTTCGGCAACGGCGAGCGGACCGGCAACGTGGACCTGGTCACGCTCGGCCTGAACCTCTTTGTGCAGGGCATCGACCCCATGATCGACTTTTCTAACATCGACGACGTCCGCCGGACGGTGGAGTACTGCAACCAGCTGCCCGTCCCCGAGCGTTCACCCTACGGCGGCGACCTCGTGTTCACGGCGTTCTCCGGATCCCACCAGGACGCCATCAAGAAGGGCTTCGAGGCCCTCGAACGGGACGCGGCTGCCGCCGGCAAGGACGTTGCCGATTTCACCTGGCAAGTACCGTACCTGCCCGTGGACCCGAAAGACCTGGGCCGCAGCTACGAAGCGGTGATCCGGGTCAACTCCCAGTCCGGCAAGGGCGGCGTCGCCTACCTGCTGAAGAACGAGCACAGCCTGGACCTGCCGCGCCGTGCCCAGATCGAGTTCTCCGGCGTCATCCAGAAGCGCACGGACACAGTGGGCGGCGAAGTCAGCGGTGCCCAGCTGTGGCAGGTGTTCCAGGACGAGTACCTGCCCTCGGGCAAGACTGACGGGCAGTGGGGCCGCTACTCCCTGGGCGCTGTCAAGACAGAAACGGATGACGACGGCGGCATGACACTTCACGCCTCGCTCACCGTGGACGGCGTGCAGGTTCAGCGGACAGGCACCGGCAACGGCCCCATCGCCGCCCTGCTGAGCATCCTCCGGGAAGACGGCGTGGACGTCCGCGTGCTGGACTACAGCGAGCATGCCCTCTCTGAGGGCGGCAACGCCATGGCGGCCGCCTACGTGGAGTGTGCAGTGGGGGAGCGCGTGCTGTGGGGCGTCGGTATCGACGCCAACACCAGCATGTCCTCCCTGAAGGCTGTCATTTCTGCCGTGAACCGCGCCGTCCGGGACGCCCAGGCCTGACGCACGGGGCCTTGTACCGCCGGGGAAACCCCTGCGGCACAACGGCGCCCCCATGGTGCCCGGAAGGGCAGCGCCCACAAAGGATGGGAAGATAAAGGCGTGGCCCAACACTCTTTCGCCTCCCGCGCGTACCGGGACGACGCCGTCGTGCTCCGTACCCACAAACTGGGCGAGGCGGACCGCATCATCACGTTGCTGACGAAGCACCACGGACAGGTCCGGGCTGTGGCCAAAGGAGTCCGGCGGACCAGCAGCCGGTTCGGTGCGCGCCTCGAGCCGTTTATGGTGGCGGACTTGCAGCTCGTGTCCGGAAAGTCGCTGGACATCGTGACCCAGGCCGTGGCCAAAGGGGCCTACGGTGGAAGTATCGCCGCAGACTACGGCCGCTACACCGTAGCTGCCGCCATGACGGAAACCGCGGAAAAGCTTACCGACGTCGACGGCGAATCCGGAACCGCCCAGTACAACCTGCTGGTCGGCGCCCTTGCCTCACTGAGCCGGAACGAGCATGCCGCCGGGCTGATACTGGATTCCTACCTGCTCCGGGCACTGGCCACCGGCGGCTGGGCGCCCAGCTTCACGGACTGCGCCCGTTGCGGGCTCGCGGGCCCGCACAGCGCGTTCTCCGCACCCGTGGGCGGTATGGTCTGCAACGGCTGCCGGCCGCCGGGGTCGCCTGCGCCGGCGCCGGAGACGGTGGTGCTGCTCGCGGCGCTGCTGACGGGAGACTGGGCCACTGCGGACGGCTCCCTGCCCGTGCACCGCAAGGAAGCCGCCGGCCTTGTGGCCGCCTACCTGCAATGGCATCTTGAACGAGTACTGAAGTCCCTCAAACATGTGGAGCGCAGCTGACAGTGGCCCTGGGAAAAAAGAACAACGCGTCCCCTCAGCGGAGCCACCCCGTGGTTGCTCCGTACCCGCATCCCTCGGGCGCCGTTGCGCCGTCCATTCCGGCAGAATTCATTCCCCGGCATGTTGCCATCGTGATGGACGGCAACGGCCGGTGGGCCAACCAGCGGGGACTGCCCAGGATAGAAGGCCATAAGGCCGGCGAGCCGGCCCTGCTGGATGTTATGGCAGGGGCCATCGAGCTGGGCATCGAGTACGTCAGTGTCTACGCCTTTTCCACGGAGAACTGGCGCCGCTCCCCGGAGGAAGTGCGCTTCCTGATGGGATTTAACAAGGACGTGCTTCGGAGGCAACGGAACCAGCTCGACGAATGGGGTGTGCGGGTCCGGTGGTCCGGCCGGCGGCCCCGGCTCTGGGGGTCCGTGATCCGGGAACTTGAAGAAGCTGAGGAGTTCACTGCAGGGAACAGCACCTGCACGTTGACCATGTGTGTTAATTACGGCGGCCGGGCGGAGATCACGGACGCCGTGTCCGCCATTGCCGCGGAGGTCGCTGCCGGCAGGCTCAAACCCGGTGCCATCACCGAGCGCACTATCCAGAAGTACCTTGACGAGCCGGACCTCCCGGATGTGGACCTGTTCCTGCGCAGCTCCGGGGAGCAGCGGCTGTCCAACTTCCTGCTGTGGCAGTCCGCTTACGCAGAGTTCGTATTTATGGACACCCTGTGGCCCGACGTCGACCGCCGGACGCTGTGGGCTGCCGTGGAAGAGTACGCCCGGCGGGACCGCCGTTACGGTAGTGCAGTGGACGCAGCCCGCCCTGTCGACGGAGCGGGCCCGGCGCAGTAGCCCGGTCAGGAAAAGTCGGTCAGGGCTGTTCCGCACTCTCTTGGTCGTCCTCCGGGTCGCCGTACGCACGGAGCCAGCGCGACAGCCGCGCGTAGGCGTCCGCGCGGACCGCGGCGGGGGAGAGGAACACGTCGTGCAGTGCGCCGTCGATCCGTTCGACTGTCACTGTGCGGCCCAGGGTGAGGGCGCGGGCAGCAATAACGTTGACGTCCAGCACGGCGTCCGTCCGCCGCATTTCTTCGGACCAGAAGAGTCCGTTCGCGCTTCCCCGGGACAACAGCACCAGGATGGGAACCTCGATGTTGAGCCCGCGCGCCACTTTCGTGTGGCCGGCAAGTACCGCACTGAGCCAACCGGCGCGCACCGGGAAAGCCATGGGCGGCCGGTAGCGGTCATCCAGGGACCATTCCCCGTCCGCAGAACTGCTGATGGTCCGCCAGTAGAAGCCGCGCTCCGGAAGCCTGAGCACAGCCTCCGGCCGGAAGCGGGCAACAGGTCCCACCATGCTTGACGCCGCCCGCCGCACCAGCGCGCTTCCATGCATCTCCAGCCATGGGCTGTTGAGGATGAGCCGCGAGACCGCTTCGGGATGCCTGCTGGCCCACAGCGCCGCCACCAGCCCTCCCGTTGAATGCCCCAGCAGGGTCAGCGGGCGGGTAACCCCCTCCTGGCTGATCAGGCGGCACGCCATCTCAATCTCGGCGTCATAGTCGGCAAGGTCCGAGACGTAACCGCCCGGAGACTCCGGACGCAAGCTCCGGCCGTGGTTATGCATGTCCAGTGCGTAGAAGTCGTAGCCGGCCGAAGACCAGAAGCGGGCAAGATCCACGTTGAAGAAATAGTCGCTCCAGCCGTGCAGGAAGAGGACGGCCCTGCGGTGCCCCGGCGAGGGGAGGACGCCAGTTGCGGCAGGGCGGAACCGCACCAGGGTGGCGGTCCGCTCCACACCGTCCGGTCCGGCGGCTGCGAAGGCATGGGACTCGAATTCTTCGCCCAGGATGTCCCGCTGCCATTCCATGGCTTTATGCTATTCCGCCGTCCGGCCGGCCCGCGTCAATTGGTCTGTGCTCATTTTGGTCTGGGCCCGACAAGACGGAAGACTGGAGGCATGCGCGTTTATCCCACATTCTTCAGGCTGGCCTTTTCATGGATGGACGCCGAGCGCGCCCACAAAATAGGGTTCAAGGCCATCCGGCTGGCACATCGGTCCGGCGCGGGGAAGGTCCTGGAGAAACTGACGGCCCCGGCACCGTCGCTGCAGACAACGGCCTTCGGCCTCACCTTTCCCTCGCCCTTCGGTCTTGCCGCAGGCTTCGACAAGGAAGGCCATGGCATAGAGGCACTGAGCCAGCTCGGGTTCGGCCACGTTGAGGTGGGCACCATTACCGGCCAGGCCCAGCCGGGCAACGAAAAGCCGCGCCTTTTCCGCCTGGTAGAGGACCGTGCCGTGATCAACAGGATGGGATTCAACAACGACGGCGCCGCCGCCGTGGCCCCGCGGCTTAAGGCCGCCCGTGCTGCACTCCAGCGCAGGCACCCTGCGGTGCGCCCCGTCATCGGAGTCAACATCGGCAAGACCAAGGTTGTTGAACTGGCTGATGCTGTGGATGACTACCTGGCCAGTGCGCGCAGCCTTGCGCCCGCCGCTGACTATCTTGTGGTCAATGTCAGTTCGCCCAACACCCCCGGCCTTCGGCTCCTGCAGGACGTGGAAAGCCTACGGCCGCTGCTGACCGCCGTCGGCGAAGAAGCCGACCGTGCAGCGGGCCGCCATGTTCCCCTGCTGGTAAAAATCGCACCGGACCTCAGCGACGAGGACATCGACGACGTCGCACGCCTTGCCCTGGACCTGAAGCTGGACGGCATCATTGCCACCAACACCACTACCGCCAGGACAGGACTGGCGTCCCCTGCAGACCTGGTGGAAAAGTGCGGTGCGGGCGGGCTTTCCGGTGCTCCGCTGAAGCAGCGGTCCCTCGAAGTGCTGCGCCGGCTCAAGCAGATCACCGGTGACGCCCTGACCCTCGTGGCCGTTGGCGGCGTGGAAACGGCGCAGGATGTCCAGGCACGTCTGGACGCCGGGGCCACCCTGGTCCAAGGCTATACGGCCTTCCTCTACGAAGGGCCGTTCTGGGCATCGCGCATCAACCGGCAACTGGCGAAGAACCGGCGGTCCTAGCGCGTAGTTGCGCTGAAGCGGCTGCCGCCGCCGTACCGGTAGCGGTGGGCCTATTCCCTGGTTGCAACGAAACCCCGGCGGAAATTTCCGCCGGGGTTTCGTTGTCTGTTGAATGGGAGGACGCAGGGAACCAGGTCAGGCCGGGTACTGGCCGCGTTTGACCTGCGGTTTGGGCAGCCGCAGCTTCCGGAACTGAAGCGAACGCATGGAGCCGTACCAGACCGTGCCCCGCTCCACCTCGCCGAACTTCTCGGTCAACCTTTTGCGGAGCTTGCGGGACAGGATAAACACGTCAACGAAGACGGCCAGGAACATCACCCAGAAACCGCCCAGGACATAAATCATCAGGTCGCTTGACGCCGGCACCACCAGGGAAACCAGGACGAACACCAGGGCGCCGAACATCAGGTATTCGCCGAGGCTGAACCGTGCGTCCACGTAGTCACGGGTGAACCGCTTCTGGGGACCCTTGTCGCGCAGCGGCAGGAACTTCTCGTCGCCGGTGTCCAGCGCCTGGCGCATTTTGAGCCGCTGGTCCTGGACGGCCTGGCGCTCGGCAGCCTTTGAGGCTTTGCGGTCCTCCGGCACCAACGGGCGCTTTCGCGCAGCCTCCTGGGCCCTGCGCGTTGGAGTGGGGGCTCCCTTGCCGGCTATGCCGTTCTGGCGGGCCGCAGCTTCGGCAGCCTGCTGGTCTGATAATTCCTGCGCCGAGGGCGCTTCTTTTTTACGTCCGAACACCTGAACAGAATACCTTGCGGCGGCTTGGCCTTTCGGCCCGGCTGTCACGGCTGCCAGGGCGTTGAATGTGACGAGGGTAATGTTTCTCCATGACTTCATCTCCGACGGCCACTCCCAACAACATTGCCGGCTCCACACCGTCCGGCCTCGACCCAAACCCCGGCACGGAAGACCTCCGGGCCGCCATTGACCGCTCCTTCGAGGGCACCCTGGCCCGCCTTAAGGAACTGGTCGCGATTCCGGGCATCGCCTGGCCAAGCTTCGACCGGACGCCGCTGGACCGCAGCGCCGAAGCCGTGGCGGAACTGCTCCGCGGGGCTGGCCTCCAGGAAGTGCAGGTGCTTGGCTGCGACAAGTCCGACGGCACGCCGGGCGGCCCCGCCGTCGTCGCCCGCCGCCCGGCGACCGAAGGCAAGCCGACCATCCTGCTGTACGCCCACCACGACGTCCAGCCCGCGGGCGACGAGGACCTGTGGGATACCGAACCGTTCACGGCTGTTGAGAAGGATGGGCGCCTTTACGGCCGCGGAGCCGCGGACGACAAAGCCGGCATCATGGTTCACATAGCGGCCTTCACGGCGGTCTCCGAGGTCCTGGGGGACGGGCTGGGCCTCGGCGTGACGTTCTTTTTCGAGGGCGAGGAGGAAGCAGGCTCCCCCACATTCCGGCCTTTCCTGGAGGCACACCGGGAGTTGCTCCAGGCTGATGTCATCGTCGTCGCCGATTCCAGCAACTGGAAGGTGGGCGTTCCGGCCCTGACAACAAGCCTCCGCGGGCTGGTGGACGGAACCATCGAAGTCCAGGTCCTGGAGCACGCGGTGCATTCCGGGATGTTCGGGGGACCGGTGCTGGATGCCCCCACCCTCCTGTCGCGCCTGATCGCCACCCTTCATGACGACGACGGAAACGTCGCCATCCAGGGTCTCGTGGCCTTCGACAATGCGGCGGTGGAGTTCCCGGAGGCCGACTACCGGTCGGATGCCTCAGTGCTCGACGGCGTACGCCTCGCCGGCTCGGGCAGCATCGCCTCGCGGCTCTGGACCAAGCCGGCTCTGTCCATCATCGGGTTCGACGCACCTGCCGTGGACGTGGCCTCGAACACGCTGCTGCCCCGGGCGCGGGCGAAGTTCAGCCTGCGGCTTGCACCGGGCCAGGTTCCTGAAGAAGCGATGAACGCCGTCCGTAAGCACGTGGAGGCCCACGCTCCCTTCGGCGCCAAAGTCACCTTCACGCCGGGGGAGAGCGGCAATCCGTTCAAGACCGATACCTCCTCTGCTGCCGCAGGGCTGATGATGTGGGCATTGGGGGAGGCATGGGGCGTTCAGGCCGTGGAGACGGGGATCGGTGGTTCCATTCCGTTTATCGCCGACCTCACCGAGGTGTATCCGGACGTCCAGATCCTGGTGACCGGTGTGGAGGACCCGGACTCCCGCGCACACAGCGCCAACGAGTCACTGCACCTTGGGGACTTCCGGAAAGCCATCCTGGCGGAAGCGTTGCTGCTGTCACGCCTGAACGGGGGACTGTAGAAGCGGGCGGCCTGTCCTCCTGGCGGCACACCTGGCCTCACCCTGAAGCGTAAGCTGAAAGTGGCTCCGCGGGAACAAGGAAGAGGCTTCCATGGTTACGTCAGGAGTTAGAGCTACACGTGCGCCCCGCGTAGCATGTAGCTATAGCCCATACCGAATCCGTAGGGGCAGGCACCGTTAGCGCGGAGCCGCCAGACCGTCCTAAGAAGGTAGGCCAATGAGCACCGCAACCAATGAGAACAGCACCCAGACCACCAGCGCGGCCAGTGAAGAACTGCCTGTCCACGAGGTCAACCTGACCGACGTCGCAGCAGGCAAGGTCCGCAGTCTTCTCGAGCAGGAAGGCCGCACGGACCTGCGGCTCCGGGTTGCTGTGCAGCCTGGCGGCTGCTCAGGACTGATCTACCAGCTCTACTTCGACGAACGGCTCCTGGACGGCGACGCTGTCCGGGACTACGACGGCGTCGAAGTTGTTGTGGACAAGATGAGCGTCCCGTACCTCAGTGGTGCCAGCATCGACTTTGAGGACACCATCGCCAAGCAGGGATTCACCATCGACAACCCGAACGCCGGCGGCTCCTGCGCCTGTGGAGACTCCTTCCACTAAGCCGGTTATTTCGCCCGATGCCGGCGCCGCGCCCCCTCCCATTAATGACGGAAGGAGGCGCGGCGCCGACATGTGGGCGAAACTCCCGGCGGAGCGGTAAGCTCTACACCGAGTAGTAAAACTTTTAGTGTGCCCGCGGCGCCGATGGCTGCCCGGACAACAGCAGCAACAAGTAGGAAGGGCCGTCTGTGAGTTCGCAGAACCGAACCGGCAGCCGACGCAAAACGATCACCACGATCACAAGCTTGGCAATTGCCGGCGCGTTGGTTTTGACCGGATGTTCGCCAGAGGTAGAGAAGGGGTGGCTGCCCACAGAACGTGGCACCACCAGCAACAGCGACCGCATCATGGACCTCTGGGTCAACTCATGGATCGCCGCCTTGGCTGTGGGCATCATTACCTGGGGCCTGATCGTCTGGTGCCTCGTTGCCTACCGGCGCCGCAAGGGCACCGTGGGCTTCCCCCGCCAGACGAGCTTCAACCTTCCTCTTGAAGTGTTTTACCTGACCATTCCGCTCTTTATGGTTCTGGTGTTCTTCTACTTCACGGACCGAGACCAGCAGGCCATTGATGACCGGTCACAGCCCGCCGACGTCGTTGTCGACGTCCGCGGCAAGCAGTGGGCATGGGACTTCAACTACAAAGCCGGCGACGTCATCGAAGAAGACGTCTACGAGGCAGGCGTCCAGGCGCACCTTACCGGCAACACGATCGACAAGGAACAGCTCCCCACGCTGTACTTGCCCGTCAACAAGTCCGTTGACCTCGAACTCAACTCACGCGACGTGATCCACTCCTTCTGGGTTCCCGCCTTCCTGCAGAAGCGCGACATGATCCCGGGCAAGACCAACTACATCCGGTTTACCCCCACTAAAGAGGGCACCTACGACGGCAAGTGCGCCGAACTCTGCGGCGAATACCACTCGGAAATGCTGTTCCGCGTCAAGGTGGTTTCGGAAGCTGAATTCCAGGCGCACCTGGAAGAGCTCAAGGCCGCTGGCAACACGGGCCTCCTCGGTGTGGAGTACGACCGCAACCCGAACCTGAACGAAATTAAGTAAGGGGAGCGACGTGGCTACGTACACTCAATCCGCACCCACCGGAGTTCTCACGGCTCCCGTGGTTCCAAAATCCAAGGGGCGCATAGTCGTCAACTGGATCACCTCCACCGACCACAAGACCATCGGCTACATGTACCTGATTGCGTCGTTTGTGTTCTTCTGCCTTGGCGGCGTTATGGCGCTGCTGATCCGCGCCGAACTGTTCGAGCCGGGTATGCAGATCCTGCAAACCAAGGAGCAGTACAACCAGCTGTTCACGATGCACGGCACTGTGATGCTGCTGATGTTCGCCACCCCGCTGTTCGCAGGTTTCGCGAACGTCATCATGCCACTGCAGATCGGCGCACCTGACGTTGCCTTCCCGCGGTTGAACGCACTGGCTTTCTGGTTCTTCCTTTTTGGCTCCACCATCGCGGTGTCCGGCTTCATCACCCCGCAGGGTGCTGCGTCCTTCGGCTGGTTCGCTTATGCTCCGCTGTCCAACACCACCTTCAGCCCCGGCATTGGCGGGGACCTGTGGGTGTTCGGCCTGGCGCTGTCCGGCTTCGGCACCATCCTGGGTGCGGTCAACTTCATCACCACCATCATCTGCATGCGCGCCCCCGGCATGACCATGTGGCGGATGCCGATCT
>JBKJVX010000125.1:0-3369 GCA_046717065.1 Arthrobacter sp.
CACCTCCAACCTTTAGTCCCCCCCCCCCACCCCCCGCCGGCGCCCATACCAAAAAACGCTGGGGGGCGCCGTCGTGCGTTGAGCGGGTGGGGGAGGGTGCTACTCGAGGCGGCGCTGCTTGGTTTCCGGGGAGAAGAACGCCATCCACAGCACGGCGATCAGCACCAGCCCGCCGGCCAGGGCAAAGGACGTTGCCAAGCCCAGCTCGGGCCAGAAGTAGTTGGCGAAGATCAGCGGCCCGAAGCCTGCACCGAGGCGGGAGAAGGTGGACGCCCACCCGAAGCCGGTACCGCGCAGCTCGGTGGGGTACAGCTCCGACACGTAGGCGTAAAGCACCGGGATGGCCACCTGCACCACAAACCCGAACACCAGGAGCCAGAAAACGGCCGCCGTGGGGATGTCCACCACAATCGCCACGATCACTAGGGTCAGGGCGGACAACGGTCCGGTGACGGCAAGGATCCACTTGCGGCCCACCCGCTCCACCAGAAGGGCGGCCGCAACAACGCCCAACAGCCCGACGGCGGCCATGGACGCGGTGGTGACGAACGCCTTGTACTCGGCAAAGCCGGCACCAATAAGGATCCGCGGCATCCAGGTCAGGGACAGATAATAGACCAGCAGGATCGAGAAGAACAGGGACCAGGCCGCGGCCGTGATCTTCCAGTTGAACTGCCACACCAGGCGCAGCTGGTGCCAGGCGCTGCCGGCGGACAGGCGTGGCACTTCCTTTGCGTCGGGCAGGCTGTAGGCGCGGGCTTCCGCCCCCGTTGCCGCCACCAGGCCATCAATGACTTTGGCCGCTTCCTCGCGCCGGCCCTTGCGGATCAGGAACAGCGGGGACTCCGGGACGCTCCGGCGGACCCAGAACACCAGCAGCGCCGGCAGGACCATCACCAGCATGGTCAGCCGCCAGTCTCCGTACAAGGCCACGAGCCCGGCGGACACAAAACCTGCCAGTGCTGCCCCCACCGGCCACCAGCCATCCATCGCGGTGAGAACCTTGCCGCGCTGCTTGCGGGGAGTGAACTCACCCACGAGGGCGTAGTCCACGGGGATACAGCCGCCCAGGCCGAAGCCCGCCATAAACCGGAACACACAGAACCAGATGAAGTCGGGGGAGAAGGCCCCGAGCACGGTGAAGAGGGAGAAGATCAGCAGCGTGGCCGTGAACGCTTTCTTGCGTCCGATGGTGTCCGCGATGGTGCCCCAGATAAAAGCGCCAAGGGCCATCCCGATGAGGTTTGACGTGCCCACCCAGGCCACCTCACCCGGGGTAAGGGCCCAGTGCCTTGAGAGCAGCGGAATGAGGATGCCGTTCAGTGTCACGTCCCAGGCATCAAACATAAAACCAAGGCCGCCGATCAAAAAGATCCTGCCCTGGACTTTCCATCGCCAGGGAAGTTCCTGGACCACTTGCTCGCCGCTCGGCACTGTGGTGTAAGTATTCATCGCAGCCTCCTGAAAGAACTCTAGCCGGGCCCGCTGACCTTCACACTTCCGCCTGCACGGGGGCTGGCTGCACTTCGCGATAAACTGGCCCTATCCCCACCAACCGCGGCACTGTTCCGCGACATAAGACGGAGACATTTGTGAGCTTCACGCAGCATGAGCGCGTAACCATTGACCGTGTTCCCATCCGCCGGGCCCTGATCTCGGTGTACGATAAGACCGGTCTGGAGGAGCTCGCCCAGGGCCTGCATGCAGCTGGAGTGAAGCTGGTGTCCACCGGTTCCACGGCCAAGAAGATCGCAGCGGCCGGCATCCCCGTCCAGGAAGTCGAGGAAGTCACCGGTTCGCCGGAAATGCTGGACGGCCGCGTGAAGACCCTGCACCCGCGCGTTCACGGCGGCATCCTTGCCGACCGCCGCGTCCCGGCGCATATGGAGACGCTCACCAAGATGGAGATCGAACCTTTTGATCTGGTGGTGGTGAACCTCTACCCGTTCGTGGAAACCGTCAAGTCCGGCGCTGCGCAGGACGACGTCGTCGAACAGATCGACATCGGTGGCCCCGCTATGGTGCGCTCCGCCGCGAAGAACCATGCCGCCGTCGCCATTGTGGTGGATCCATCCTTCTACGGCCAGGTGGTTACCGCAGCCGCTGAGGGCGGCTTTGACCTGAACACCCGACGGCGTCTGGCCGCCAAGGCCTTCGCCCACACGGCGTCCTACGACAACGCCGTGGCAACGTGGACCGCGAGCCAGTTCCTGGATGAAGACGGCGACGGCGTCATCGACTGGCCCGGCTATGCAGGCCTCTCGCTGGAACGCTCCGAGGTGCTTCGCTACGGCGAGAACCCGCACCAGCAGGCAGCCCTCTACGTGGACAAGGCCGCTCCGGCCGGCATCGCGCAGGCTGACCAGCTGCACGGCAAGGCCATGAGCTACAACAACTTCGTGGACGCCGACGCCGCCCTTCGCGCCGCCTATGACTTCAGCGAACCTGCCGTTGCCATCATTAAGCACGCCAACCCCTGCGGCGTAGCCGTCGGCTCCGCGGATGCCCCCGATCCCATCGCCGATGCGCACGCCAAGGCCCACGCCTGCGATCCCGTCTCCGCGTTTGGCGGCGTCATTGCAGCCAACCGCACCGTGACCGCCGCCATGGCAAACACCGTCAAGGACATCTTTACTGAGGTTGTCATCGCCCCGGGCTTCGAGCCTGAGGCCGTGGAGATCCTGTCCAAGAAGAAGAACATCCGACTGCTTGCCCTGCCCGAGGGCTACGGCCGCTACCCGTCCGAGATCCGCCAGGTATCCGGCGGCGTCCTGGTCCAGGTCAGCGACAAGGTTGATGCCGACGGCGACAACCCGGCCAACTGGACCCTTGCTGCCGGCGAAGCCGCTGACGAAAAGACCCTCGCGGACCTGGCCTTCGCCTGGACCGCCTGCCGCGCGGCAAAGTCCAACGCCATCCTCCTTGCCCAGGACGGCGCCGCCGTGGGCATTGGCATGGGACAAGTCAACCGCCTGGATTCCTGCCGGCTGGCCGTGGAGCGGGCCAACACGCTGGGCGTGAAGGTGGAGTCCGACGTCGAAGGAGCGGGCGGTGCCTCGAACACCGACGCCAGCGGGGCACCCCAGCGCGCCCGCGGGGCCGTAGCAGCCTCCGACGCCTTCTTCCCGTTCGCGGACGGCCTGCAGATCCTGGTCGACGCCGGTGTCCGCGCGGTGGTCCAGCCCGGCGGTTCCGTGCGGGATGAGGAAGTCATTGCGGCAGCGAATGCGGCCGGCGTCACCATGTACTTCACCGGCGCCCGGCACTTCTTCCACTAGTCCGCACCGGCTCCCTAACCTCGCAAGCTCGGCCAGGGAACCCTGCCGGCGTGGGCCCAGTAAAACGAACGACGGCGCCTGTCCCCTTGGA
>JBKJVX010000126.1:0-5372 GCA_046717065.1 Arthrobacter sp.
ATTCTGGGACCGGCGGTCATCAACACGATAGTGACCTTTAGCAGCCAATAGGGCGGAAGTATACGGCTGCAAGGATCCCTCAAGGTTTACACAGGATCAACCTAAATAGGACAAACCACTAAATTCAGGAAGTAGCCTTGAAGAATGCAAAGTCCCGATCCCGGCTCCAGCGACAGGAGCGCACCTGCGAACCCACCGCAGCCCGGGATCACAGCGGTTACCGGTTCCGCACATTCACAGGAAGCGGCCGGGCTCTTGCCGCTCGTTGACGCGGCGGTGCTGGAGGAGCTGGAAGACGAACTTGCCGGCTCCGGCCTCGCCCAGCGCTTCGCCCGCGACTACGCCGCCATGTGGGACCAGCGCTGCATGCGGCTGGCGGCAGCGGTTGACAGCCAGGACAGCGAATCGGCCCTCGATGCCGTCATCAGCCTGAAGATCAGCTCCGCCATGGTGGGCGGGGTGCGGCTGGCGAAACTGGCTGAACTGCTGGAAGTACTGATCCGGCGGGGCGACTTCGGCCAGGGCCAGGCTTTGATGAAGCGCGTAGCCCAGGACGGCGGCCAGACGGTATCCGAACTCCAGGCCACGTATATCCTCAAAAACGGCTAGCCTGACCCGGTGCCCGGCTTTGCAGAAGGGCTTAGACAGTGTCCGGCCTGCTGGGCGCCAACCTGTAACCGACTCCCCGCACCGTCTGCAGCCAGCGCGGCGATACCGAATCTTCTTTCAGCTTCCGCCGCAGGTTGCCGATGTGGACCTCAACGGCCCGCTCGTCCGCCTCGCTGATGTAGGTGTCCTCACCGTAAAAGTCGCCCCGCACAGCCCGGACAAGGTCGGCCCGGGTGCAGACCGCCCCGCCGCCGCGCAGGAGGACGTGGAGCAGATCAAACTCGCTTCGCGTGAGTCCCAGCGGCTCCCCATTGATTTCCACTGTGCGTGTCCGGTGGTTCAGCGCCAGGCCGTTATGGTGCAGGACGGCGGAGTCCTCCAGCCGGGCGGCCGCAACAGCAGCAGCGGGCGCTGCTCCCCACCCCGATAACGCCGGTTCCTGGCCGTTGACCTCATGCCGGGGCCTGCGCATCATCGCCGCCACCCGTGCTCTCAACTCGCGAGGCCGGAAAGGCTTGGCAATGTAATCGTCAGCACCCGCGTTCAGGGCGGACAGCAGATCCGGCTCCTCGGTCCTGCCGGTCAGCATCACAACGTAGGCGTTGCTGAAATTACGGATCCGACGCAACACTTCGAACCCGTCGATGTCCGGCAGCCCGATGTCCAGCGTCACCACGTTCGCCTGTTTGGCGCGGACCACTTCCACTCCGGCCCGCCCATCAACCGCTGTATGCACCTCGAAGCCGGCCTGGCTCAACACTCCTTCGAGGAGGTTGCGCACGTCGGCGTCGTCTTCGATTACTACAGCCACACCAAGATCGTCCATTGATATCCCTGCGCCAGGCGGTTATGGCCCCCCATCAGCCCAGCGCTAATGCCATACCCGCTCCAACCCTTTATACGCTACAAGTAAGCCGTGCTGATCACATCTGTTTCAACATTGCATTTGAAAAGTCAATTATTATGACAAGTATGTGGATTACGAGCCGGAGAGGATGTGCCACCTTGCCCAGCGGGAATTCTGTTGCCCAGGCGGTGAATATCCAAGTGACAATCCACCGTGGCCTGAGCGATGGCCGTAGCCGGGGTCATGGCTGAGCGGCTTTTTCCACGCGGGCCCGCCCGCTTCTTCCAGCGGCTCGGGCCGCGGTCGCAGGTTGCCCTGTGCCAACTGCCCCTGACCTTGATCGTAGCGGCCCTTGCCATTGCCACCCCGTTCGCGTGGCCCACGCTGCTGCACAGTCCACTCTTCCTGGCCGGGATCCTCCTTTCCGGCATCCTCTTCCTCGGCTGCCTTTTGGTGCCGTGGGAGCGGCTGGCGCACCGCCCCTACCTGCTGATCCCCATCCTCGACTTCGTCGCGATCGGGCTTCTCCGGAACGGCGCCGCGCCCCTTCTCCCTGGACTTGCCGTCCTGACGGTGTTCCCGGTGATCTGGCTCTCCGCCTCGGGCATGCTCGCCAGGAGCAGCCTTGTCCTCAGTTTCTTCGGCCCCATGCTCATCATGGTTCCCTCGCTGGCCGGACGGTTCCCCAACCTGACGCCGTCGGACATCACCACTACGCTGCTCTTCCCCCTCATGATGCTTTCCGTTTCCCTCTCCATCAGGTTCGCGAGCATGCACGTCCGGCTGCAGCAACGCGAACTGGCCCAGAAGGACAAGGAACTTCGGAAGCTGCTCCGTGAGAGCCGGGAGCGTGAAAAGCTGCTTCAGACGGTTCTGGACGCCACCGACGTTGGGATTGCCGCCGTCGACAGTTCCGGCCACTTCCTCGTGGCCAACGACCGGCAGCGGAACTTCCGCCGGGCAACGGGAGCCGACGACGCCGCGCCCGGCCAGGGGCACCAGCTGATTTTTGGACAGGACAGGCGGACCCTGCTGCCGCCGGAGAAACGTCCCATCAGCCGCGCCATCGCCGGGGAGTCCTTCGCCGACTACCTGGTCTGGGCCGGAGAGGGAACGGAGCAGCGGGCGGTGTCCACGGCGGCCAGGCCCCTCGTCGGCGAGGACGGCAAGTTCACCGGAGCTGTGGTGGTCTACAGCGACGTTACCGGCTGGGTGGAAGCCCTGGCAGCCAACCAGGAGCTGGTTTCCAACGTAACCCACGAGTTCAAGACGCCCCTGAACTCCGTCATCGGCAATGTGGACCTGGTACTCGACGACGTCGCCGCCCTGCCGCCCCTGGTGGCCCAGCGCCTATTGGTGGTTCAGCGGAATGCTGAGCGGTTGCTAGCGCTCGTGGCGGACCTGTCCGCTTCGGCGTCGGCCGCACTTAACGTCCACCCCAAACGCACGGACCTCGCCAGCCTCGTGGAGACCAGTATCGGTTCTGCCCAGGCGCAGGCGGAGCATGCGAACATCCGGCTCACGGCAGACGTTCCCTCGCCGTTGTGGGCATACGCGGACCCGCTCCGGATTGGGCAGGCGCTGGACAACCTGGTGTCCAACGCCATCAAGTACTCGCCCGGCGGCGGGAACGTGAGCATTAGCGCCCGCAGCACCAACGAGTGGGTGCAGCTCAGTGTCAGCGACACCGGGATGGGGATCAGCAGCGAGGACACCACCAGGGTCTTCAAGCGCTTCTTCCGAACGGAGTCTGCCAAGGGCGCGGCCATTGCCGGTGCCGGCCTAGGCCTGTCCATCACCAAGATGATTGTGGAACGCCACGGCGGGCACATCTCGTGTGTCAGCGGGCAAGGTCAGGGGAGCACTTTCACGCTGACCCTGCCGGCGGAGGGCCCACCGCCGTCGTTCTAACGGGGGGGTGGGAGGGGAGATTACTCCCGCAGCGCCCGGGTGAGATCGGCGCGCGCCAGAAGCTCGTCGTCGGACGGGTAAGCCACTTCCTCCAGCACCAGCGGGTGCGGGGCGGCCAGCACGGACTTGGCATCCCGCTTCCTGGCGAGCAGCCGTTCGTGGAGCCAGCCCGGTTCCTCCACGCCCTCCCCCACGTACAGAGCCGAACCGATCAGCGCGCGCACCATGTTGTGGCAGAAGGCGTCGGCCTGGACGGTGGCAACGATGACGCCGTCTTCCGCCCGGGCGAACTCGAAGCGCTGGAGCTCGCGGATGGTGGTGGCACCCTCACGGGGCTTGCAGAACGACAGGAAATTCTGGAGCCCCAGGAGCTTGGAAGCGCCGTCGTTCAGCAGGGGAACGTCCAGCGGATTCTTGTGCCACAGCGTGGAGTACCGGCCGAGCGGGTCCCACAGGGCAGGGCCGTCGGCGATGCGGTAGCTGTAGCGCCGCCACAGGGCCGAGAAACGGGCGTCGAAGCCGGGGGGCGCCAGCGAGATCCGATGCACCTCCACAGCACCGGTGAGGTCGCCGAGCACCCGGCTCAGGGCGCCGCGGATCCTGCGGAGCATGGCGACGGCGGGATCCAGCTCGTGCCCGCGCGGCAGGCTCAGCCACTCGGCTTCCGTCAGGTCCAGGTGGACAACTTGGCCGCGGGCGTGCACGCCCGCGTCGGTGCGCCCGGCTACAGTCACACGGATGGAACGCCGGAGGAGCATGTGCAGGGCCTCCTCCAGGACGCCCTGGACTGTCCGGAGGCCCGGCTGCAGGGCCCACCCGCTGAAGGGCCCGCCGTCGTACGACACATCAAGCCGGACACGCAAAAACCCGCCGCCCCCCATTACAGGGGCCGCGGGTTTTTGGTCGTTCATAGACTCAAGTCTAAGCGAAGACGATCAGCGAATTACTTCGCGTCCTTTTCCTCGGCTGCGGGAGCTTCCTCAGCGGCCGGAGCCTCTTCGGTTGCAGCCTCTTCAGTCGCAGCGTCCTCGGCAGGAGCCTCGGCCGGAGCCTCAGCAGCTTCGGTCTCGGCAACCTCAGCCTCAGGAGCTTCCTCGGCAGCCGGAGCAGCCTTGTCCGCATCGCGCTTGGCAGCGGCGGTAGCCTCAGCGACTACAGCCTGCTTGGCGGAAACCGGCTCAAGAACCAGTTCGATGACAGCCATGGGAGCGTTGTCGCCCTTGCGGTTGCCGATCTTGGTGATGCGGGTGTAGCCACCATCGCGGTTGGCAACGGCGCCGGCGATGTCGGTGAACAGCTCGTGGACAACGCCCTTGTCGCTGATCAGGCCGAGAACACGGCGGCGGGAAGCGAGGTCTCCACGCTTGGCGAAGGTGACCAGGCGCTCTGCGTACGGCTTAAGGCGCTTGGCCTTGGTGACCGTGGTGGTGATGCGCTTGTGCTCAAAAAGAGCAGCTGCCAGGTTCGCGAGCATCAGGCGCTCGTGAGCCGGGCCGCCTCCGAGGCGCGGACCCTTAGTGGGGGTAGGCATAGTTATTTCTCCTGTTATGTAAGCCGATCAGGTCCATCGCTGGACCCGGCGGCCAAGATCTGCTGTTTAGAGCTCGTCGTCGCTGAACGCGGCGTCGTCCTCTTCGATGGCTGCGGCGCGGGCTGCGAGATCGAAACCGGGAGGGGAGTCCTTGAGGGACAGACCCAGTTCGACGAGCTTTGCCTTGACCTCGTCAATGGACTTCGCACCGAAGTTACGAATGTCCATCAGGTCAGCCTCGGAGCGGGCAACGAGTTCACCCACGGTGTGGATGCCCTCACGCTTGAGGCAGTTGTAGGAACGGACGGTGAGGTCCAGATCCTCGATCGGCAGTGCCATGTCTGCTGCCAGGGCAGCATCCGTCGGCGACGGGCCAATCTCGATACCTTCAGCTGCGGTGTTCAGCTCGCGGGCCAGACCGAAGAGTTCCACCAGGGTGGTACCTGCGGAAGCAACAGCATCGCGCGGGGCGAT
>JBKJVX010000127.1:0-4350 GCA_046717065.1 Arthrobacter sp.
TGTTGACGGAGTCGCGTGCCGCATGGTAGCTTACGACCTAAGCGTATGCAATAAGCATACGTAGTAAGCGATTCGGGTAAGGCCGATGGTTGCCAGTGGCATCCGCGGCAATCCCACATCCGGACAGCCGTCATTCGGCTTTGCCAACACGAAGGGAAAACACCATGGATTCGAACCAAGTAGCCCAGACCACGCATGTCCCGGTGCAAGCGAAGCTCGCGGCCGCCTGGACCAGCTTGATGTTCTTCGTCATCTACATCGACTACTTCCACCTCTACCAGCCCGGCGCCATCGACCAAATCCGGGGTGGCGCCATCTTTGAGTTCGACATCACCCCGACGTTGATGACCATTTTCGTCGTGGTCATAGGAATCCCGGCCCTGATGGTGATGCTCTCCATGACGCTGCCCGCCCGTGTGAACCGCGCCATGAACCTCGTCGTGGCATCGCTCTACATCCCCGTCATGGTGTTCAACGCGGCAGGGGCGTCCTGGGACTGGGCCTTCTACTACGGCTTCCACATCGTAATCGAGGTGCTGCTCCTAGCCTTCATCCTGCGCTCTGCCTGGACCTGGCCCCGCACCGCACCACCGGCGACCATGCCGACCAGCCGTGAGGCCGATCGCGCCCAGCAGCAAGCGTGAACCCACGAGCAGTCCCCGTCCTGTTCGGAGCCATCAGCCGCGGTGCAGGCCTGGGCTTGCGCGCACAATGCTAAGCATGCTTATTATGGATGCAGTCGGATGGGGATCCGGTGCTAGGGGCAAACGAAAAGGGTGCGCTCAGCGAACGGCGGCGCACCTTTTCGTGCCTTCAAGCTTGTCTGCGGCTTCTGATCCGAGCCTCCGTAAATTCAGGCGCTGAAACTGCGGAGTTGCGTCCGAGAAACAAGGCGGCGCGGTCCTAGACTTTCGGCATGCACCCTTTGGTGGCAATCGGTTTGGTGTTCCTCGCCGCGATTGCCTGGACGGTCACCGCCCTGACCATGCTGATTGTTCTGGTCAAAGCCCAGCGCCGGCCGCGAGCCGAAGTCAGACGCGCAGCCCCGGTGTGGAGATCCAAAACTCTGCTGTGGAGGAAGCGCAAACGTAGCCCGCGCCACCCGATTCAGATTGCGTACCTATCTAGTTAGTGACACTATCTATTTGTGAGTGAAATTGATTTTGACCAGGAGCTGACCCGCGCAGCCCTTCCGCAGGCAGTGCTCGCGGTGCTCAGTCACGGCGATAGCCATGGCTACGCCATCGCCGAGGTCCTTCGTCAGCATGGCTTCACGCGGATCAAAGGCGGGACACTGTACCCACTTCTGAAAAGACTGGAGGACCAGGACCTCGTGGAGCACGACTGGCACCATGACCAGGCCGGTCCGGGCCGCAAGCAGTTCAGTCTCACTGAGCAGGGCCGCCAGGAACTGGAGCGCTCAGCTTCAGCCTGGCTCCGAATGAGCGAAGCTCTTACCGAGATCCAGACGATACGAACGGAACAACCATGAGCTACGAGCGAAGCCTGATTTTTAACCTCAGAGTGCGCGGGCTGTCTGAAATCGAAATAGCCGAAGCCCTCGATGAGGTCCGGGCTCACGAGGCGGCCACAGGTGCGCCGCCGCAAGAGGAATTCGGCACCGCGCAGGAATATGCCAAGCAGTTCCCCAAGAAGAAGAGGCGCACGCGGGGACAAACCATCACTACAATCAGCACAGCCCTGGCGGGGGCTTATGTTCTGCTCGCGGTCGTCCTGATGCTTGTCTTCAGAGTGGACATCCGCGACTTCGTCGGGCCGGTCACGCTCCAGCCGGCCGCAGGACTTATTCTGGTTGGTCTGCTGGCAGGATTCCTGACTGATTACTTCCGGCCGGTGCAGCGCTCAAGCACTGCGCGCTCAGCAGTGCGCTAGCTCCAGATAGCAGCATGTTCAGAGCTGCCGACCGCCTCAGGCTTCAGCTGCGGGCATTCTCCTTCAGGTAGCCGGCAACCCATTGTTCGAGCCGGTCAGTGCTCCAGTCAGGTGTGGCGACGAGGAGCACTTCACGGTTCGCGGATGACGCGGGCGATGCCGTCCTCCTTTTGGCTCAATCGCTACCGCAGGGCCGCGGGCAGCCGCTCCGACAGGTCATCCAGGGATTCCCACCATTCGGGTTCGTCGGCGTCGTCCCACAGTTCGGCCAGCTCGGATTCCTCCCCGGCGACCCGGCCTACCGCTTCCAGGGCAAGCTCGACGTCTTCTGCGGTGAGTTCGGCCCCGTGTGCGGTCAACCAGTCGGCGACGTTCTCCGGAAGGTCACCTGACGGGTTGCCCTGGCAGGCTGCAGTGATGTCGGCGGCGGCGATGGCGACACTGCCCTCCGGCGCCTCGACGTAACCGTCATTCGCTTTGGCCAGCGCCCCGCGGATAACGTCGGCTCCGCCACCTTCGAGTTCGTCCAGCAAGTCCAGCGCGTCGCCATTCTCGAACGGCAGGTAGCCCCATGCGCCCAACTGTCAGCCCTTTTCGTTTGCGGTTACGGCTGAGCCTAATATGACAGAGCCTGCCCGTTGCGCCGGGACCCTTGGGTAGTGCCCATGTGCTAAGCGCCGCCACCGAGAGATGCTGTCGTTGGAGATTGTTCGCAGGGCTCAAGCGCCGCCTTCATTGATCGGCTCTCGGTCGGGCCCGTTACGCAGCCAGCAGCGCCGATGGCATTCCGGTAGCAGTTGCTTTTCGGGACGTTGAAGGCGTGCCGCGGTTGTTGTGACAGCCTCATCTAACGCCGGGTAATTGCGGAGCGATTACGCATCCTGCCCCCTAAATGATTAAGTCCTAATGGATTTAGTGGTCGTAGGCGATTAGGGAGCGTTTGCGGGGCACGCCGGTGAGCCAGTTGTGCCAGATTCCGGCTGCGAGGGCGAGGAGCCGTGCGGCGACGCGTGCTTTGACGCCTTCAAGGGTGCGCCCGCCGTGTTCTTCGAGAGTGAGTTGGCCTTTGAGGGTGTCGAAGACTGACTCGATCCATTGCCGGATGCCGCCGAGTTTGCCGAAGCGTGGCTTTTCGTCCTTGCGGTCGGGTCTGATGAGGTGGGCGCCGAGATCGTCGGTGATGAACCGTTCGAAGTCTTTGCCGGCGAAGCCTTTGTCGCCCAGGATGACCTGGCCGGCGTGGACGAGGTGATGGTCCTTTTCCAGCAGGGCCTGGGTGACTTCACGTTCCCCGACTTTCGGGTTCGCCAGGCCCCAGATGACCGGCATTCCTTCTGGGGTGCTGATCAGGTACAGGCGGAAGCCCCAGAAGTAGCGGGAATGGGAAGCGCAGTAGCCGTAGCCGGCATGCCCGGCGAGATCGGAGCGTTTGACGGTTTCCCGTGACATTCCGCAGGGCAGCGGGGTGGAATCGACCAGCCGGAGCACGTCGTGCCAGGACGGGGTGTCCTTGGCCAGGGCCGTAATGGTCGCGGAGATCAGCGTCCCGGCGGCCCGGAGCCGTTTGTTGTAGCCCGACTGTTGCGGGATGGACGGGAACATCCCGGCCAGGTGCGTCCGGGCGTAACGGATCCACCTGGTTTCGGAGGAGTAACCGAGCAATTGCTGCGCCACCGCAAGGCAGAGCAGCTCGGCATCCGATAGCCCGGGCTTGCACCCGGGCCGCCGGTCCCGTGACACGCCAAGATCAGGCAGGACACGGTCGGTGAGAAGGACATAGAGTGTGGTCAGGAGAGTGTTTAGTTCGGGGTTCACATACCGGGTTTAACACTCTCCGCCTTACTTTAAAAGGCTCCCCACCGTCCGAGGCAATAGGACTTACTCATCTAGGGTCTGGCGGAGCTCCAAGGCGAGGCTCGGGTCACCTTTGCCAGGCGACGTGTGCCGTCGTTTCGTGCTGAGGGTCTTAGCCGCCGACCAGAATGTCCCGCAGGTCCTTCAGGATCAGCTGCACGCCGGTGAGGCCAAGGGCCGTCGTAGCCGAGGGCGCGCCGTCCGAGGTGCTGCCGAGGCACTCGTTGAGGAAGTTTTCGGCCTGCCCTGCCGGATCATCGAGGACCCGGCGTCGGGAACCCCCCGGCGGTGCCACTGGGCCGGCCGCACCCCGTGGGATGATCGGGAAGCGCAGGTCACCGGGCCGCTGCTAGTGTGACCGTCATGGACATCACGCACACCATGAGCATGGCCACGAGGACGGAATCGCAGTCGCCTGCGCTGCACGTAGCGGACAGCCACGACCTGATCCGCGTGCAGGGCGCGCGAGAAAACAACCTCAAGGACATCAGCATTGAGATCCCGAAGCGCCGCCTGACGGTGTTCACCGGCGTCTCCGGCTCGGGCAAGAGCTCGCTCGTGTTCGCCACCATCGCCGCTGAGTCCCAGCGGATGATCAACGAG
>JBKJVX010000128.1:0-48529 GCA_046717065.1 Arthrobacter sp.
CCCGTGACCGGTACACGACGAACGTGCGGCTGCGCATCGAGGAAGAGCTGCGGGAAACCTTCCAGGCGGTCTCCATTGATTACGAAGCCCGCATGACGGAGTCCGCGCTTGCCCGGCTGTTCTTCCGTATCCGCCTGCCCAAGGGCGCGGACGTTAGCCACGTCAACGCCGAGGAGCTGGAGAAGCGGCTTGTCCGTGCCGCGCGGTCCTGGAGTGAAGGGATCGGCGAAGTCCTTCGTGGAAGCGGTGCCGACGAGCGCTCCAAAGAGCTGGCCGCCATCTGGTCCGAGGCCTTCCCTGCCGGCTACCGCGTGGACTACGAAGTCGAGGACGCGCTGCAGGACATCGCCCGCTTCGAAGAATACGGAGCGGAGGCCGAGCGGGCAGCCGGAGCCCGGCAGGAGCGGCCAGGAGTCCATGTGTACCTCCCGGAGGGTGCCGGGGCCACACTGGAGGAGGACGCACGGGTCAAGCTCTACATGTTGGAGCCCAAGAGCCTCAGCCAGATTCTGCCGTACTTCCACAATCTGGGGCTTGAGGTGCTGGATGAGCGGCCCTTCGAGATCGAGACCGCGGATCGGCGGGATTTCTTCCTCTACGACCTGGGCTTGAAGTACCCGGCCGGAGTTGACCCTGTATCCACAGGCCAGTTGCTCGCAGATTCGTTCGGGGCGGCTGTGTCCGGTGCCGTTGAGTCTGACAGTTTTGACCGCCTGGTGCTGCGCGAGGGAATGCACTGGCGCCAGATAACGGTCCTGCGGGCCTACGCGCGGTACATGCGGCAGATCGGAAACACCAACTCCTTTGAGTTCATGGCTGACACCCTGCTCGCCAACCCCGAGGTAACCAAGGGCCTGAGCGCACTGTTTGCGGCGCGGTTCGATTCCCAACTGAGCGAGGATGAACGCAGCGCGGCGCAGGAGTCGGTACGACTGGAGCTGGCGGATGCCATCGCGCAGGTTGCCACGCTGGACGCCGACCGTGTGCTGCGCACATTCGTCAACCTGATTGAGTCCACACTGCGCACGAACTACTACCAGTACAAACAGCACCTGAGCTTCAAGCTTGATCCCACCAGCATCGACGGGCTTCCGTTTCCGCGGCCAATGTTCGAAATCTGGGTCTATTCCCCGCGGGTCGAGGGAGTACACCTTCGCTTCGGCAAGGTGGCGCGCGGCGGGCTGCGCTGGTCGGACCGGCGCGAGGACTTCCGGACTGAAATCCTGGGGCTTGTGAAGGCCCAGACCGTCAAGAATGCGGTGATCGTTCCGACCGGAGCAAAGGGCGGCTTCTTCGCCAAGCAACTGCCCGACCCCGCTGTGGACCGGGCGGCGTGGATGGCCGAAGGGATCGAGAGCTACAAAACGTTCATCCGTGGCCTGCTGGACCTGACTGACAACCTCGTCACCCGGCCCGACGGGGAGACCCTTGTTCCGCCGTCAGAAGTTGTACGGCTCGACGACGACGATTCCTACCTTGTGGTGGCGGCGGACAAGGGGACCGCGACGTTCTCGGACATCGCCAACGGGCTGGCCGCTGAGTATGGCTTCTGGCTGGGCGATGCGTTCGCGTCCGGCGGGTCTGTGGGATACGACCACAAGGCCATGGGCATCACGGCCCGCGGTGCGTGGGAATCCGTCAAACGCCACTTCAGCGAGCTTGACCTGGACACGCAGACCCAACCGTTTACGGTGGTGGGTGTGGGGGACATGTCCGGTGACGTCTTCGGCAACGGCATGCTGCTGTCGCGCCGCATCCGGCTGCTGGCAGCCTTTGACCACCGGCACATCTTCCTTGACCCCACTCCTGATGAGGAATCGTCCTTCGTCGAGCGTCAGCGGCTGTTTGAACTGCCGCGGTCCTCGTGGGACGACTACGACAAATCCCTCATCAGCGCAGGAGGCGGCGTCTTTGCCCGCCAGTCCAAGGTCATCCCCGTCTCGGTGCAGGTTCGCAGTGCGCTGGGGCTCCCTGACGCGACAACCGAGCTGAGCCCTCCTGAACTCCTGCGCGCCATCCTGCTGGCACCGGCCGATCTGCTCTACAACGGCGGAATCGGGACCTACGTCAAAGCAAATAGCGAGTCCAACGCGTCCGTGGGCGACAAAGCCAATGATGGCATCCGGGTGGACGGAAAGGACCTTAGGGTCAAGGTTGTCGGCGAAGGCGGAAACCTGGGCATGACCCAGCGCGGCCGCGTCGAGGCTGCGCTGCAGGGCGTCATCCTGAACACTGATGCGATCGACAACTCGGCGGGCGTGGACTGCTCGGACCATGAAGTTAATATCAAGATCTTTGTGGACCGGATGGTGGCGGCAGGCAAGCTGACCGCCGACGAGCGTGCCGGCTTCCTGTCGTCCATGACCGACGAGGTGGGGCGGCTGGTCCTTGAGGACAACGTGGACCAGAACATCCTGCTCCTTAACGACCGGATGGGCGTTGCCGAATGGAGCCCCAGTTACGAGCGGCTGATGGACTGGCTGGAAAAGTCAGCCGACCTCAAGCGCGACCTTGAGGCCCTGCCGACCACGGAAACGCTGCGGGAGAGGCTGGGCCAGGGCCAGGGACTGACCTCCCCCGAACTTTCAGTGCTGGCGGCGTATGCCAAGATCGAACTCGCAGCGGCGCTGCGGGACAGCGACCTTGCCGACGACCCGTGGTTCCGCCGGACTCTGCGCGCCTACTTCCCGCAGCAGCTCAGGGAACGCTTTGACGCCGAGCTTGATACGCATCCGCTGCGGCGCGAGATCATTGCCACGGTGGTGGCCAACGACATGATCAACATGGGTGGGATCACCTTCGCCTTCCGGACGATGGAGGAGACTTCCGCCACGGAGGTGGCAGTAGCCAGGGCCTTTGTGGCGCTGAGGGAGATCTACGAACTCGATGTCATGGTGGGCGAGCTCAACAGCCTGCCGGCGTCGTTCCCCACGGAGCACTGGAGCACTGTCCACCTGGACATCCGCCGGCTCCTGGACCGGGCCGTCCGCTGGGTGCTGAGCCAGAGCAACGCCTCCCGGCCGATCGCCGAGATCGTGGGGGAGTTCAAACCGCTCATGGATCCGATGCGCGCCCGCCTGCTCGACTACCTGCGCGGCGATGACCGGGACAGGGTAGCCGGCTGGCTGGAGAAAGCGCGCGAATGGGAGCTGCCGGAAGGACTGGCACTGCGGTGGGCTGAGCTCTTCGAGAGCTTTGTCCTGCTGGACATCGCAAAGATCGCCCGCGTCCGCAAGGATCCGGTAGAGGAGATTGCGGCCGTCTACTACACCGTCTTCAACCGGTTCCACGCCGACTCCCTGTTGGAGCGCATCAGCAGCCTGCCGCGGCAGGACCGGTGGCAGGCGCTGGCCAGGGCGGCCCTGCGAGATGACTTGTATTCCACCATCTCGGACATGACGACGGCGGTGCTGGACGCTACCGATGCTGCGGACTCGCCGGAGGCGCGGCTCAAGGATTGGGAGGCCCGGAACGCGGAACAGCTGGGCAGGGCGAAGAGCATGTTTGACGAGGTCAATGCCCTCGAAGCCGACGACATGGCCTCACTGTCGGTAGCATTGAGGCTCTTGAGGTCAATCGTTCGACGCTAGCGAGTCCGGCGTCGCAAATGGAGGTGCAGTGGCAATCTTTACGGACCCTATCAGGGAACATGCTGATTTCGGGCCGGGGGATGCCGAATGGCTGCACCTCCTGGTGGGGGACTGGCAAATGGTCGCGGACCTGGCGTTCGCGGACCTGGCGCTCTGGTTCCCCCACCCGGACCACGGGTACGTTGCGCTGGCGCATGTCCGGCCCTCCACCACGCATACCGTGTTCCACGGCGACTTCGTGGGGGAACCCATCCGCTCGGATCTCCAACCCCTCGTGGACAAGGCCTGGAACAGCCGCTCCATCGAGCGCTCCAGTGAAACCAACTGGAGCAGTGACATGGCGTTGCGGGTTGAGGCCGTACCGATGGTCCGGAACGGCCGCACCCTGGCGGTTGTTACCACCCACATGGACCTGTCGAGCTCGCGGATGCCGTCCCGGCTGGAGCTGACGTACCGGCAGTGCGCCTATGACCTTCTGCGAATGGGCACCCTTGGGTTGTGGCCTGACTTCGCCTCTCCCACTGGTTCCCGCCGCGGCGCCCCCCGTGTGGGGGACGGGTTGATTAGGCTTGACGCCGAGGGCATCGTCCAGTACGCCAGCCCCAACGGTGTCTCGGCTTTCCGGCGCCTCGGCGACGGTGAATCCCTGGAGGGCCGCTCCCTGGCCGAGGTTACTGCGAGCCTGCTCAAGGACCGCCGCATGGTGGACGAGACCTTGCCCCTGGTGGTTACGGGCCGGATGCCCTGGCGCAGCGAAATTGAATCGCGTGGGGTGAGCCTGTCCCTGCGGGCGATCCCGCTGCGTGATGAGCAGCAGCGCTTCGGTGCGCTGGTCCTTTGCCGCGATGTGTCCGAACTGCGGCGGCGCGAGATGGAGCTCGTGACCAAGGACGCCACCATCCGCGAGATCCACCACCGGGTCAAAAACAACTTGCAAACCGTTGCAGCGCTGTTGCGCATGCAATCCCGCCGCATGGTTAGCGACGAGGCGAAACAGGGACTCGAGCAGGCGATGCGCCGCGTGGCCACCATCGCGCTGGTCCACGAAACCCTGTCCCAGGGCCTTACGCAGAGCGTGGACTTCGACGAGCTGATCGGGCGGCAGTTCCGGCTGTCCGCAGAAGTAGCCTCGCCATCGCAGCAGGTCAGGACCGAGCGTTCCGGTTTGTTCGGCGAACTGCCCAGTGACTTCGCCACTCCGCTGGCGCTGGTCATCAATGAACTGGTCACCAACGCCGTTGAGCATGGCCTTGAGGGGCGTACCGGCACCGTATGGCTGCTGGCTGACCGCTCCGAAGGGGACGACGGCGAGGAGCTGACCGTCACCATTGCCGACGACGGTGTGGGCCTGCCCGACACACCCCACGTTGAGGGTCTGGGGCTGCAGATCGTGCGCACCCTGGTGACCAGCGAACTCGGCGGCACCATCCAGTGGCAGCCGCGTGAGGGCGGCGGTACCGCCGTTCAGATCCGGCTCAGCCTGGCCGCCAAGTAGGACACCGAAAAGGCCCTGGCGGCAACCTTGCAGGTTGCGGCCAGGGCCTGTTGGGTGTTTTAGCTTACGCCTAAGTGCCTGATGGAATCAGGAAGCCCGGCGGGCGCGCGCTGCCCGGCGCTTTAGGGCGCGGCGCTCGTCTTCGCTCATGCCGCCCCAGACGCCAGCGTCCTGGCCCGACTCGAGAGCCCACTGCAGGCAGGTGTCCACTACCGGGCACCGACGGCAGACGCTTTTCGCTTCCTCAATCTGCAGGAGCGCCGGGCCTGTGTTCCCTACGGGGAAGAACAGTTCCGGGTCCTTTTCGAGGCACGCTGCGCGGTTACGCCAATCCATGCTGATCAGTTGCTCCATTTCTAGGAAAAGCCCCTTGTGAAATTATTCACTAGTAGCTACAAAGGAAAGGGGCCCGGCAGGGCCCCGTTGGTCATCTGGGTCAAGCCTGTCATGTTAACGCTGTGTAAACAAGGGGTAATAAGGCTTGAAATCCCGGGAACGCTGAGCGATACGTCACAGTGGCGGTACTGGCCCTCACCACTGTCCGACTATGTCCGGTAGGGTGCCAATGTGTCAAGACCCCCTGTATACCCCACTGACCCGCCGAACCCGTCAGAAGGCCCAGACGAGGAGCAGCCTGCGGGAGACACCCGCCCGGCACGACCGGGAGCTGTCTTCGTGGTGTCGCTGATTGTGGCGGCGGAGGCGACAGCCCTGCTGACGGCTGCTGCCTGGTACGGCTACCAGTTGGCAGCGGGCAGCCCGGTTCTTTCGTTTTGGGGCGCAGTGTTCACCCTTGCGCTGCTCCTGGCTTTTTCGGCCTGGCTCTATTCGGTGGCGGTGTTTCTTTACCGGGGTTACCGGTGGACCAGGGCTGCCGCGCTGGTGGCTCAGTTGTTCGTTCTGACCATCGGATTCCCCACGCTGACTGGTGGTCTTCCTTTGGCTGGAATGATGATGCTGATCCCAGCGGCCACCGCCATCGTGTTGCTGTTCCACAACAAAGTCATCAGTTTCGCATCCCGCACCGGAGGCTCGACACCGGCCCTCTGAGTGCCGCGCCGGGTACCTTTTTCTGGTCCAGCCACTGCTACTCATTTCACCCGACCTCGGTTCGCCATTCCACCCGACCTCGGTTTGCTGCAGCTGCGGGGCGTCGCTGCTCCGGCGCATCAGGCTTCGGTTCCGGGCCCAGCCCAGCCCACCTGGATGCTCCGCGCGAGACCTTGCGAGATGAAGATTCCCCTGCCCGGCGGTGCATTGGCCTCCACCTCGAACCGGACTCCGAAGAGATCACCATCAGACACGGAACGGGGTGCAAGCAGGAGGCCGGTGCCCGCCGAACGGGAGCACATGACCAGCGGCACGCGTTGCAGGAGCATTGGGCTGTAGGTCGCCGTGAGAACCACTGGGTGCCCGAGGGCATTGAAATCCGACAAGTCCCTGATGACTTCGGTGGGGAGAAGGTCGGCGTCATCCACCAGCGCCACCGTACCCTTTGGTGTTTCACCTGCTGCCGCAGTGGCAAGCGATCGCACCCAGAAGTCGCGGAGGTCCGTGCCATCTTTGGGATAGAGCCACTGGCGGCCTTCGAAATTCATGAGCGGCAGGGCGCGTAAGAAGTTGCTTTTCCCGGCACCCGGTCCGCCCAGGACAGTGAACACCGCCGCCGCCTGAAGCCTGCAGGAGGTTGGCTCAAGCTCGTCACCGCCAATGCCAATGAGGATGTCCTGCAACCTGGTGCTACCCGGAGCGCGTGGTGGTTCGCCCGGCTCCGTCAGGTCCTGTGCGCTCAGACCGGAAGGTGTCATTTCCCGTATTTTCAAGGCTGGCGCCAACGCGGGAAGTCGATCGATGCGGAAGGGCGGTTTGGAAAGCCGGTTCTCCGACCTCCCCACGCTCTCCAGGCCGTTCACCCCCTTAACCCTCTCCGGGACGCAAGCTGCCGCCCCTGAATTCAAGTGCTGGTGGTTGTACAGCTGGCAAACGGAAGGCACTTCTCCGGACATCGGACCGAACACTACGGCGCGCCCCTTAAGTTCCGCAGTGGCCGGCATCCGTGGCCATGCAATTCGGCTGTCCGCGTTGGAACCGGTGGGGAAGTAAAACCGATTGGGAAATGCCGACAGCGCCCGGGAGCTGACGAGTTCACGGTCGCCCGCGGCAATCACGAGAACCCCTGCCTGCCCGCCATCACGGGCCAGGTCCTGGACGAGATCTTCAGCCCAGGCCAAAGGCCCGGCCCGGAATGCGGAAACCCAAGAACCCCATCCGGAGATGACGAGTACCAAGGGCACTTCGCCATGTCCGCCACCTTGGCCCGACCGGCGTGCCAACTCCTGCTTGAGGCGCTCCAGTACGCGGACGGCCCGCCGCAGCTCATGCAGGCCCGCATGTGCGCCAATGGCGGGGTGCGTGGCCAAGGTCAGGAAAGTACCACCCGCATCAAGGATGTAGCCGTGTGCTTCGACCGGGTTGAGGAGCAACTGCGTCACAGCCAGTTCGAGGGCTTCCGTGGCACCGGAAGACGGAGCACCGATAAGGGCCAAGTGACCGTCTGCGGCCGGATTCCACACAAGGGGCACCAGTCTTTGCTGTTCCGGCAGGTCCAACAGTCCGAGCTCAATCGAGCATTCCGTGCTCCTGTGGCTGCCTGCTGGAGATGCCGAAGTGGTCTCGGGAGGGGCTGGCAGGTTCGAAGGGAGGGGAGGGGCAACCGGTAGCCTCGGAGCCCGTCCCTTCCGCTCACACCACAGGTCCCGCACCAGATTCACCAGTGGGGCTGCTGCCTGGGCAGGTGTTTGCCCGGCCGGCAGGCGACCTCCAGGCCCGCCCGTCGCGGCTGGAGCAAGGCAGTCCACGGCGAGCTCCACCCTAACGGCACCCGCAGGGCGGGAACCACCACTATGGATTGGACCCAGGGATGCGGTCTGGAATTCCTGGGGAGCCTCCGTGCCGCGGGCTAGGAAGGCCCGTCCCGGCGCGTCAATGCTGATAGCGGCGGCCGCTTTGGAACTGATGATGTCTGTGGACTCCATCTCCGATTGCACCCTCAGGGCAATGCTTGAGGTTACGTTCGCCCGGATATCCGCCGTGAGGGCCCCCTGCGGCCGTTGGGTGGCCATGACCAGATGAATCCCAAGGGAGCGCCCGATTGCCGCGATCCGCAGCAGTTCGCGGAGTACTTCCGGGGCATCATCCACGAGCATGCGGAACTCATCGATGACGATGACCAAATGGGGGAGGGGGAAGTTCTGCGAAGCACCGGTGGACCGGTAGGCAGCGAGGTCCGGGACCCGGGCAGAAGCGAGCGCCTCCTCCCGCAGCCGGATTTCCGTGCGGAGGGAAGCAAGGGTGCGTTGGAGTTCGTACTTGGACAAGTCAGTTAGCAACCCGACGCAGTGGACCAGTTCCGTGAGGGGACCGAGCCCGGAGCCGCCTTTGAAATCGACGAATAGGAAATTTACCCGGTCGGGCGGGTGGCTGAGGGCTAGAGCCAAGGTAAGGGTCCGGAGCAATTCAGACTTGCCGGAGCCGGTTGTGCCGGCGACCAGGAGGTGGGGGCCGTCGGCCTGGAGGTCCAGGGTACGCACTCCCGTAGCGCTGAGCCCCAGTGGAACGTGCAGGCCGTGGTTTCGGGTGCTGGCTTTCCATCGGGCAGCAGTGTGGTGCGGAGAGAGCGACAGCACGTCCGGGAGTGAGCACGCTCTGGGGACAGCCGGCTCCTCGTTATCCCGCCGCTCCGGATTGACGGCGAGCTGTCTGCAGAAACTCAGGAATACGTCTTCGCATGCCAAATCCGGGACGAATGCAACTTCGCCGGCCGCGAGCCGCAGGACTGATGTTCGCTCGGTAAGTTCTACATCGCAGGTGCCGGCGCTTTCTGCAGTCGAAAACTGGAGGACCTGCCAACCGAGTGCCGCCGCACTTTCGGCAATAGTGCCGCGGTCGTCCTCCGCGTTGGAAGTTGCCAGCAGCAGGATTACACCATGTTGGTAGCCACGCCCGAAGCCCTCCCTAAGAATGGGCAGTATGTCGGCCGCAGAAGTGGTGAGAGTGACGCTCGGCAAGTACCGGGCAGCCAAAGGAAGGCGGCCTGCTTCGCCGCAAATGACGATTCGTGTGCCGTGGCCTTTGGGGTAGCCCGCCAACTGCATCAGGAGGGATCGGATGATGCCGTCAGCCACGTGGTCAGACCCGCGGAATGTTGTGGGCATTGCCGGGTCCAAGGTCACGGGAACCGCGTCCAGGCAGGGAACGCCCACCGACGAAGCGGCGGGCTCTACTTTCACATTGGCTGGCTGCGGAGCCTCCCCCAGCCGCAGCCAAACCCCGTCCTCGCCGGGGGAAACAGCGGTGATGCCCTGGTTCTGACTGACAGCCAGGGCCAGGAGCGCCAGGGACGGGCCGGACCGTCGTCGTCGTTCCCGGTCTTCTTCAACGGCGGCTGCGATGGCTTTTCTAAGCTCGCGGCGCTGCCGCCGATCTGAGGCGAGGGGGACAAAGACGGACACTGCCGATACGGCGGCGAAGGCGAGGAACATCCACAAGCCGGTGAGCACGGCGAGTCCTATTCCGATCAGCAGGGGAAGAACTGCCGTCAACAGGAGCAAAGCCCTGTTGGCCGTGTCCGGGCGGCCCGGGACGGTGAGGGGCTGCTGGGTGGAAGTCCCGGCGTCGGCCAGCGTCTTGGCAGTCAGGTCCACAAAAACCAGCGACATCGTTGTGTTGCCGCACCGGATGCTCGACTTGGTGGAGACGACGGCGTTGCGGATCCGTTTGCCGTCGACGTGGATGCCGTTGGCACTGTCCAGGTCAATGATCATGATGTCCGTCTCGGTGACAACGAGGCGGGCGTGTTCGCGGGAAAGTTCGGGGTCGGGGATCACGATGCGGGTTCCGCTCCGCCCGACGGTGTAGGAGCCTCGCCGCAGGGGCACCACGGTGCCCGCCCCGACGCCGGTGTGCACCGCCAGGGCGAGCTGGGCCTCTTCACCAGGCATCCGTCGTCGTGCCTTCAGAGTGTTGCGGTGGCAAGCCCCATCCACAAGGATGGCACCGTTCACCAGTGGGGCGGTTCCCACGCTCATGGAATCGATGTCTTTGCCCTGGATGGAGATCTGACCAGTCCCGAACTTCTGGATCAGTTGGACATGAATGTCCTTTCCGGTGGTCCCTTCGGGCGCATTGATGGTGAGTTCGAGTGGTGATTCCTGCAGCCCGGACCCCGGGCTGCGGACGAGCGTGCAATGGAGTTTCATCGGTACAGATCCTCACGGCCTTTCAACCCACGCTAGTGAGCGGAACGCCACCCCGGTTGAACGAGTTTCCGTATGTGGACAACGCCGCGCGCACCCCGCGGTGAGGAGCGCTACGAACTGCGACGCCAATTGCGGTCCTGGGCAACCTCCTGGCGGCTGAATGGGCGCTTGATTCGACGGGCGCCGCAGTGCCTCGGGTAGGCTAGAGCAGCAGACTTTGGACGACAATGTGCTGCCCGCATACGACACTGGAGATTTTGTGACCGCTGACCTCGTCATCGTAGGGTCCGGCTTTTTTGGCCTGACAATCGCAGAACAGGCCGCTACCGAACTCGGCTTGAAGGTCGTCGTCATCGACCGCCGCCACCACATCGGCGGCAATGCCTACAGCGAAAAGGAAGAACAGACAGGTATCGAGGTGCACCGCTATGGTGCCCACCTGTTCCACACGTCCAACGAGCGTGTGTGGGAGTACGTCAACCGGTTCACTACCTTCACCAACTACGTTCACAAGGTATACGGCGTGCACAAGGGCGAGGTCTACTCCCTGCCGATTAATCTGGCCACCATCAACCAGTTTTTCCGGGCCAACCTTACGCCAGGCCAGGCCCGCGACCTCATCCAGGAACAGGCTGGCGAGCTTGCCGGAACCGACCCGCAGAACCTTAACGACAAGGGCATCCAACTGATTGGCCGGCCGCTGTACGAAGCTTTCATCAAGCACTACACGGGCAAGCAGTGGCAGACGGATCCCAAGGACCTGCCCGCCGGCATCATCTCCCGGCTCCCTGTGCGCTACAACTACGACAACCGGTACTTCAATGACAAGTACGAAGGCCTGCCAACCAACGGTTACACAGCGTGGATCGAAAAGATGGCAGAACACCCGAATATCGAAGTGCGGCTGAATACCGATTTTTTTGACGAGTCGCACGAGTACAGCAAGAACAAGGTTGTGGGCACTATCCCTGTCGTGTACACCGGTCCGGTTGACCGCTACTTCGACTTCGCAGAGGGCGACCTCTCGTGGCGCACCATTGACTTCGAGGAAGAGGTGCTCGATATCGAGGACTTCCAGGGCACGTCAGTTGTAAATTACAACGACGACGACGTCCCCTACACCCGCGTCATTGAACCCCGCCACTTCCACCCGGAGCGCGACTACCAGACGGAGAAGACCGTCATCATGCGTGAATTCTCACGCTTCGCAGAGAAGGGCGACGAGCCCTACTATCCGGTCAACACGTCAGCTGATCGGGAACGTCTACTCAAGTACCGCGATCTGGCTGCTACTGAGAAGAACGTCCTCTTCGGCGGCCGCCTTGGTACGTACAAATACCTGGATATGCATATGGCCATCGGTTCTGCACTCAGCATGTTCGACAACAAAATCAGGCCGCACTTCGAAGCCGGCGAGAAACTTGAAAGTGGAGGAGTGGACGCATGAGCGAGCAAGAAGAAAGCACCCGCTGGGCACCAATTCAGCGCATCATCCTGCCCTCGCCGGACCAGCCGGACACTGTGTCCCTCTATGTGGATGCCGGATCCGCCAGTGGAATCCGGCTTCGCGAAAATGATGAATTTGCCCGGACACCCAAGTTGCTTGAAGACAAGCTGCAGATGTCCAGCTCGGAGAGCCGCGAGGCGCACTTCGAAGACCTTTTGTCCCGTCACTCGATGCGTGTCCGTTCAGGTGAACAGATCTCCTTTGGCACTTACTTCAACGCGTTCCCGGCAAGTTACTGGCGGCGCTGGACCTCCGTGCGCGACGTGCGCCTCGTAGTTCAGACAAAAGGAACCGGGACCGTTACTGTCTACAAGTCCAACGCCCGCGGCTCTGTGCAACGTGTCGATGGCAAACACGTCGACGGCACAGCCACCTCAATTTTTGAACTGACGCTGAAGCCGTTCGGGGACGGCGGCTGGTACTGGTTTGACTTGGCGGCAAGCTCCGGCGATCTCGTTTTGGAAAACGGGCATTGGGAAGCCTTGGACCGCTCCCGGCCGAAGGGCCAGGTGACGCTGCAGATCACCACCATGAATAAACCTGAATTCTGCCTTAACAACGCCCGAATCCTCGCGGAAAACCTTGACGTGTTGGACAACGTCAAAGAGATTCTGATTGTGGACCAGGGAACGTCGAAGGTCGAACAGCAGGAGCACTTCGAGGCTGTTAGGGAATCACTGGGCGGCAAGCTAAGGGTGATAAACCAGGCCAACCTTGGGGGATCAGGCGGATTCGCGCGCGGGATGTATGAGTCGGTGGAAAACGGCAGCGATTACGTACTTCTGCTCGATGACGACATCGTCGTGGAGCCTGAGAGCATTGTCCGGCTGCTGACCTTCGCTGACCACTGCCGTAAACCGACCATCGTCGGTGGCCATATGTTCGACCTCTACAACCGCAGTGTCCTGCATACCTTCGGAGAGGTTGTGGATCCGTTCCGAATCGTGCCGGCGCTTCCGCACGCGGATATGGAGACCAGACACGACTTCAGCGTCACGAATCTTCGCCAGACCCCTTGGCTGCACCGCCGCGTGGATGTGGACTACAACGGATGGTGGATGTGTCTGATCCCAACAACCGTGATTAAGGAAATCGGCCTATCCCTTCCGCTCTTCATTAAATGGGACGATGCCGAGTACGGACTTCGCGCGAGGGAGGCCGGGTTCGCTACCGTGTCACTCCCCGGTGCTGCCGTTTGGCACGTTTCCTGGATTGATAAGGATGACCTGGTGGGCTGGCAGGCCTACTTCCACGCGAGGAACCGGCTGATCACCACGCTGATCCATAGTCCATATCCAAAGGGTGGCCGTGTTTTGCGGGAGTCAGTGCAGGCCGACGTGAAGCATCTTGTGTCCATGCAGTACTTCACCGAGCACGGGCGGATCGAAGCGCTCCGGGACCTCCTTAAGGGGCCCGAAGGCCTTCACAAAGTCCTTGCCACAAAACTGCCGGAGATCAACATGTTGAAGTCCGAGTATCCGGACGCTCAGTTGAAGGACGACGTGGACGACTTCCCTGCGCCGAAAATCGGCCGAGGACCAATGGGGGGTACCGTCGTGGGGATGCCCAGCAAGAAGGAACTGATTCCTTGGGGGATAAAGACGGTTGCCCGGCAGCTGATCAAAGCTCCCGGGCCGGAGAGCGCCGAGCGCCCACAAGGATATTTGGCCCACCGGGATAACCGATGGTTCCGGGTGGCCCACTACGACAGCGTTGTGGTGTCTAACGCCGAAGGAACGGGTGCTTCCTGGTACCAGCGGGACCCGAAGAAGCTCAAATCAATGCTCGCCGAAGCGACACTGCTGCATGCCAAGCTACTGCGCGAGTGGGACAAGCTCGCCGACCAGTATCGGCGGGCTGTACCGGAAATTAGCTCCTTCGACGCCTGGAAAAAAACGTTTGAAGCGAATGCGAAGGACGACGCCTAGATGGCCGGTCAAACCGACCAGCTGATGAAACCTGGAACCGGACGGGGGCTTCTCGACGTCTACGGGGACAGGTTCCTGCTCAAGCTGCTGGTGCGCAAGGAAATCAAGGTGCGCTACCGCGGCTCGGTACTGGGCCTGCTGTGGTCCTATGTCAAGCCGTTGGTGCAGTTCCTCATCTATTTCGTTGCACTGGGCATCTTCCTGAACCTCCAGCGGGGCACTCCCAACTACGCTATCTATTTGTTTGCCGGTATTGTCCTGGTGAACTTCTTCACAGAGTCGCTGTCTAACGCAACCCGTTCAATCGTGGACAATCGTGATCTGATTCGGAAGATCTACCTCCCTCGGGAACTGTTTCCCGTGTCCACTGTGTGGGTTTCGGCTGCTCATTTCCTGCCGCAACTTCTGGTGCTGATTGGCGCATGTCTTGTTGTGGGCTGGACGCCGTCGATCCTGCAACTGGCGGCCGTGGTCCTCATTTTCGGCATGGTCGCTGTTCTTGCCACCGGGCTGGGCCTGATGTTCGGTGCTGTCAACGTATATTTCCGGGATTCCGAAAACATTGTGGATATGATCGTTATGGTCGTGACCTGGGCCTCTCCCGTACTGTACGTCTGGTCGATGGTCGAACGGGTGATGGGACCGTGGTTCTGGGTCTATCAGCTGAACCCCATGACAGTAGCCGTCGAAGTCTTCCACTGGGCGTTTTGGGAACCGACCTTGAAAGCGGATCAGCTGGTCGCCGACACAATGCCGCCCGATCTGCTGACGGTCTGGTTGCCCGTAGCAATGCTGGTGACATTGGCAGTGCTGTTCCTGGGCCAGCTGACGTTCCGCCGCCTTGCCATCCATTTTGCACAGGAGCTTTGAGATGACTTCCCACGGCAACGTGGCCATCAGTTGTGTGGGCCTCAGGAAGCAGTTTGTTCTTCGCCATACGCGGTCGTTGAAGGAAGCCCTTGTATGGCTCGTTAAGGGCCGCAAGGGGGACCTGTCCAAGAAGTTCCTGGCCCTTAAAGATGTCTCCCTTGAAGTGAAACAGGGGGAGACTGTGGCGCTTATGGGCCTGAACGGCTCTGGAAAGTCGACACTGCTGAAGCTCATTTCCGGAGTCCTACAGCCCGACGGCGGGACAGTCCGGACGCGGGGCCGGGTGGCCGGACTGATTGAAGTGGGTGCAGGGTTTCATCATGACCTTAGTGGGCGGGACAACGTGTACCTCAATGGCGCCATTCTTGGGATGACTGAGAAACAGATCGATAGCATGTTTGATTCGATAGTCGAATTCTCGGAGATCGGCGAGTTCATCGACACGGAAGTCAAGTTCTATTCGTCTGGGATGTATCTCCGGCTCGCTTTCTCCATTGCAGTACATACCGATCCGGAAGTGTTCCTGATCGACGAAATTCTTGCTGTGGGCGACGAACCCTTCCAACGGAAGTGCATCGCAAAAATCAAGGAACTGGCCGATTTGGGCAAGACCCTGTTTGTGGTCAGCCATGATCTTGACCTGGTCGCAACTGTCTGTGAGCGAGGCGTCCTCCTGGAGCACGGCCAAGTCATTATGGACGGGGATGTGCACGACGTGGTTTCGGAACTGCGCCGCCGGTCACTCACCGAGACCTAGCAACAGAAGCCGGTGAATTAGCGTTACCAGGTTTCCTGGCCGGCACCTCAGTATCAGTATCTGTCCCAAATCTCCCGAGAGTGGTGTTCCGTGTCCTGGTGGCAATCATTGCCAATAATCCTCACAGCAGTGCTGCTGCTACTGCTGCCTGGCTTGGCCACTTCGTTGGCTGTACGCATGCGCGGAATTCCTGCTGTGCTGATTGCACCAGCCTTCAGCGTGGGAACCATTGGTTTCCTCGCTCTGATATTTCCATTTGCCGGAATCCCGTGGGCGCCAGTGCCGGTACTCGTTGGTTGCGCGGTTGTCTCGGCTGTGGCGTTCTTTGTGTCCAGGACTTGGGGCTCGGGGTGGACTCGTCCGGCACGGCGTCCAAGTACGGTCCATTTATCCTTGGTAGTGGGCGTCGGAAGCGTCGTCACGGCTTTGGTCGTCGGTCTGCAAATGGCAACTGCAATGATCCACCCCGACTCCATCTCGCAGACCTACGACAATGTTTTCCACCTGAATGCAGTCCGTTGGGCCATGGAGTCAAGAAATTCGTCGCCTCTGAATTTGGGAGCCTTTACGGGGATCAGTGCGTACCCCGCGGGTTGGCACGCAATTGTGGCAATCATCGGGGAGCTCACCGGTGCTGAAATACCTGTCCTCGTGAATTCCACGAGCATTGCCATCGGTGCAGTAGCCTGGCCGCTTAGTGCTCTCTTCCTCACCTTCGCCGTCGCCGGATATCGGAAGGCGACGGCGATCGCAACCTTCGTTTTCTCCGCCGGTTTTGCGACATTTCCGATACTGATGATCGATTGGGGCGTGCTGTATCCAAACCTGCTTTCGATCTCTGTCCTGCCCGCTGCGCTGGGGCTTGCCTTTACTGCGCTTGGGCTCGGTTACCACGACCGTCCGCCGGCGCTGATCGCCTGGTTGAGCCTGAGTGTTGCCGTCGCGGGAGTCGCACTGGCGCACCCTAGTACGTTGATGGCGTTTTTGGCGTTCGCTCTTCCAGGTGCATTGGCGGTCTACTACTTCCGGATCCGGCTTCTTTGGCCGCTACGAACGAAGGAGTCCAGCCGCCAGGCGTGGGTTCTGACCGCTGCGCTGCTCGGTGGGCTGGCTCTGCTGACAGTCGTTTGGTACTTTCTCCGGCCACCGTCGGATGCAGCGAACTGGAGGGTTGTCGAGACTCCTCCCCAGGCAATAGGCGAACTCCTGTTTAACGCTCCGTTGGGGCGTCCATCCCAAGAAATACTGAGTGTTTGCCTTCTTGCAGGCATAATCCATCTTTGGATCACTAAGTCCCGACGGTGGTTAATCGGAACCTATATCATCGGAGCGGCCCTGTTTTTCTTTGCCGCAGGATACAACGCGCCGATCCGGCAGTTTATTACCGGTGTCTGGTACTTCGACAGCTACCGCTTGGCAGCGTTGCTGCCGGTTGTCGTTTTAGGACCAGCGGTGATTGGCGCCCTGTTCCTCATAGATCTTGTGAGGGAAAAGATCAGGGCGGCTGACGGGTCCGTCCTTGCGAAGACCAGGCTTCCGGGTAAACCCGGTCCCAAACGGCAAGCAGTCCTGGCTTCGGCGGTCTACGCCGTCGCCCTTGTGCCCATAGCACCTCAACTGATGCCGGTTAATTTCGCCGCTTACCAAGCACACTGGCAATACCGCAGCGACGCCAATGCTGCGCTTCTGTCCCCGGAGGAAAGAAGACTGTTGGAGCGACTTCCTGATACAACTGAGCCAGGTGCCAATATTGCGGGTCTGCCAAGCAGCGGGACGGCTCTGGCCTACGCGTTGTCCGGCCGTACTGTTATACAGCCCCACATCCTGACCACTCACGGGTCTGATATCGACGTTATAAATGCAGGCCTGAAGGACGCTGCTGAGTTTCCGGCGGTCTGTGAGTCTGTTCGACGCCTTAACGTCCGATATGTTTTGGACTTCGGCACCAGGACCGTCACGGGAACCCTTGCCGGCTATGGCGGCGTGATGGATCTTGAGGAGAATGAAAGCCTGGAGCTCGTCGATTCGGAGGGAACTAACGCGCGATTGTTCGAAGTCGTCGCCTGCCGGTAGGGATAACGGCGCCGGCAGGCTGGACCGGCAGTGGCACCTACATCTCGCCTACCTGGCAGATAGGGCTGGCGTGTGGCCGATATTATCCAGTTGGTTTTCAGGATCGGGCGGCCTACTTCTCCTGAACCATTCCGAGCAGTGGTTCCAACTTCTTCCAAGTTTTAACGTTGCATGCGTTGTCACGGCGGAAGCTCGTCCTGACTGACGTGCCATTGATCTCGCCGAAAACGTCCGCAATGTTCGGCTGGCCAACAGCTTCGCAATCTTCACTGGTTTCGGCGGGCTCGTACTCCAGGAGATTCGGTTGCCGGTCCAAAACCTTGCAGGCGTCGTCCGCGTCCGGAAGATCTGTTCCTTCTACGGCGGAAGTTCCAACGCAAACAAGACGGTGTGTCGACTGTTGCCCGGCATTTCCGCTCAGGGTTGTCACCGTCAGCCGCACGTTTGGTTCCCCGGCTGACGGAGGGTACGTGGCGCTGGTGGTCTGGGTCGGTTGAAGCGTGGGTGTGGGCGAGCTCTTGGGGGGCGCATCGGCAATACTGCAGGAGCTGAGGGCTGTACCGGCAGCAACTATCGAGAGAATTACTTTGAGTGGGGTTCGCATGATGCTCCTTGGCTGAAGTGCAGCCTTCGCGATAGTGGATCTGATCTGCTGATAGTGCCGGTGGCAATCTTCGTTACTACAGTTTTCAAGGTTTCCCGGCCGGTCGCGGCTCCTTGCGGTCCCACCCCTGCAGGCAGGCCGTATCAGGGGGAGGAGGAAGCGTCACTCCTCCAGGAGTTCCAGAAGGTAGGCGCCGTAACCGCTTTTCACCAGCGGCTCCGCGCGGCGGCGCAGGTCGTCATCGGTGAGGAAGCCCAAACGCCACGCTATTTCCTCCGGTGCGCCAATCTTCTGGCCCTGGCGGTTTTCCACTGTCCGAATGAAGTTCGATGCGTCGCTGAGGTCGTTAAAAGTTCCGGTATCCAGCCAAGCGGTTCCACGAGGCAGAATTTCTACTTGCAGATCGCCGCGCTCCAGATACACCTTGTTGACGTCGGTGATTTCCAACTCGCCGCGAGCCGAGGGCTTGAGGCCCTTTGCGATGTCGATGACGTCGTTGTCGTAGAAATAGAGGCCGGGAACGGCATAGTGGCTACGGGGGGTGGTTGGTTTCTCCTCAAGGGACAGTGCCTTGCCTTCCCCGTCGAATTCCACCACGCCGTAGGCTGACGGATCTTTGACCCAGTAGCCGAAGACGGCGCCCCCTTTGATATTCGCGTGCCGGCGCAGTTGGGTGCCCATGCCTTGGCCGTAGAAAATGTTGTCTCCCAAAACCAGAGCAACGGTGTCGTCGCATATGTGATCGGCCCCAAGGATAAACGCCTGCGCCAGGCCATCCGGGCTGGGCTGCTGAACGTAGGAAAGGTTCACGCCGAACTGCGAACCGTCACCCAGAAGGCGCTGAAACTGGTCCGAGTCCTGGGGCGTGGTGATGATGAGAATGTCCCGGATGCCCGCAAGAATCAACGTGGACAGGGGGTAGTAAATCATCGGCTTGTCGTACACCGGGACCAGTTGCTTGCTGATGCCAAGAGTAATGGGATGGAGCCTGGATCCGGTGCCTCCGGCAAGGATGATTCCGCGCATTAGTCCATCATTGCCTTAGCTTTGGCGCGGGGCAAACCGGGGGGCTAAGCGCGGCACGGTAGAATTGCGTGTCAGTGTCATTCCCCATGAGCCGAACCCGGAGTCCGCGTGTCACCAGAAAAAGCCCCTGCAGGACTCCTCCTGGGCAAGCCACTCGATCCCCGGAACAACAGCCTCAACCTCATCCGGCTGATCCTGGCCCTGGCGGTGTTGGTTCATCACAGCTGGCCGCTGACGGGTTCCGCTAACGAGCCGGTCTTCGCCGGGGAGACGCTGGGCGGCTGGGCGGTTTCTGGCTTCTTTGTAATCAGCGGCTACCTCATCACCGGCAGCAGATTCAGCCACGGACTAGGTGACTACCTGGTACACCGCGTGGCCCGGATCATGCCGGCGTTCATTGTCTGTCTGCTAACAATGGTGGCCTTCTTCGCACCTATCGGTTACTTCGTCGCTCGGGGAAGCCTGTCGGGTTATTTCAGCACGGCCACGTCGCCGTTGAATTTCCTCATTTCCAACCTGACCTTGAAAATGAACCATTACGACATCGCTGGAACGCCGCTCAATGTCCCCTACGCAGGGGCGTGGAACGGCTCGCTGTGGAGTCTCTACTATGAGTTTCTGTGCTATCTCGTAGTGGCCGCGCTCGGGTGCTTCGCGATTTTCCGGAAGTCTCCTTGGTTCCTTACTTTGGTTTTTGCCGCTTCGGTCGTGGCGCAGGCAAATATTGACGTCATCAACCGGTACACCAATGGAAACTTTGACGTAGTGCTGTTGTTGAAGCTCCTGCCGTTCTTCCTCGGCGGTGCTGTCCTGTTCGTTTGGAAGTCCCGGATCGGAATCCACTGGGCTCCGGCCGTCGCCAGCCTCACCGTGTCGCTGCTCATGGTTTCCGTTTTTCCGCTGTGGGGCGGTCAGGCGTCCGGGGTTCTGATTGCTTACGGCACCCTGTGGATTTCAACCTGGCTTCCGCAGCCCAGCCTCATCGCAAAGAATGACGTCTCCTACGGCGTTTACATCTATGCCTTTGCGTTCCAGCAACTACTGGCAGTCTTCGGGGGCCACGAGTGGGGCCTTGTCCTGTTTTCCTTGGCTGCCGTGGCCCTCACGATCCCTACGGCGATCGCGAGCTGGGTTTGGATTGAGCGGCCAGTGATGCGCAGGGTCCGCAGCAAGGATCACCGGCCCAAAGCCATACCGGTGGAGAGAACGATGGCTGCTGCGCCTAATGGACAAGCGGCCACAAGGGCCGACTCCGTACGTACGTCCTCGTGACCGCTGGGCAAACCCGTCGCGGGGCCCAGCGTCGCGATACTCACCGTGCCGTGCCTGGCCGGAGCGGCTGGTTCCTCCCGGCTCCGCGAGCTAAACCAGGCGCCCTGCTGAGGGGAACCGTCGCATTTGTCGCTGCGGTTGCAGTCGTGATTGCCCTGCGCCTTACAGATTTCCTGACCGGTGGCTGGACCATCGGCCTGCTGTTGGCCTGCTTGTTGGCACTCCCTACAGCCCGGACATTTTCTGCGCGCATTGCCCTGTCGCTCAGCCTCCTGCTGGGGCTGGTTCCTCTGCTTTGGTGGGTTCCTTCAGGATTGGGCCCGTTGGGGCGGGGAACGCTTGTGCTGGCTGGAGCGGTGGGCGCTGTGGCCTTCGTGGTGGTCCGTGGCGGCGTCAAGGCGGGCGCACGTCGTCTGGTGCCCCGGTTTTCATTGCTCGACTGCTTGCCTGTCACCGCCGCAGCGCTGTCGGTCTGGGTCCACTTCAACCTGCTCTCGGTACGTGCCTACGAGAAGGCGCTGAGCCTGCTCACCTTGAATTGGGACAACGCTTCCCACTTCGACATTTTCCACATGCAGCGGCTCTATGGTCGGGTTGTACCCCTCTTGGGCGCCTCTCCTGATGGCAGTGACTGGTCCTTCAAGGATTACCCGCAGGGTTTTCACGGTGTGGTAGCCATTTTTGCGGAACTTAGGGTTGCCAAGCCAGCGGGCACGCCCGCGGAGGAATTGGTGAATTACGCCAACGGGAGTGCACTTGTCTCCGTGTTGGTGGCAACGATGGTCCTTGCCGCGCTCACGTCGGTACCTGCGTTCCGCCGCCAGCCGCTCTTTGGCTTTCCTGCTTTGATGGTGGTGGCAGCAGGCTGGATCTTCGGTCCCGGATCCTCCGCTTCGCTCCACGGCTTCCCAAATTTTTTCCTGGCAGTAGGGCTCGCAACTGTGGCGATCGTCCTGGCGGCCGATATGGGCCGACCGCTGCGCTCTCCAGTACTGCTGTCCCTCGTGGCGTGCGTGGTGGGCGTGGCCCACAACTGGGTACTCCTTGAAGTGCTGGTGCTGGGTGCGGCCGTAATGGTGCTGCTGCCGTGGGACTTGAGGCGGTGGCGTGCCACCCGCGGGGATTACGTTTTCGCTGTTGGGACTGCGCTGGTGGGCGTCACCGGCATTGGGCTGGCGCTCGGCCAGCTGGCAGGGGTTTCCACGGATGCCGTCTTGTACGGTGTGGGCGGCGTGCCTATACCGGACCTGGGCCAGTTGGCCGTAATCATCACGGGCACCTCAGCCTTGGCGGTTCTTGTATTCTCAAGGTCTGCCCAGCGCTCAAGCGGCACCTTGCAACGACTGCGTTGGTCCTTTACAGGCCTTGCTGCAGCGGTGGTACTGGCGATCTGCATGGCAGTCGCCCAGCTGATCAAGGGCGGGACGCTGACCTACTACTCCCACAAGCTGGGGATTGCCCTGTTCCTCGCTGGGCTTGTGACGCTCGCACTGATGCTGGCCGCCTTTCTGGAAACCGTCCGTACCCGGTCCCGGGCAGCAGTGGATGGAGCTGGGGGAAACGGAGCGACTGCTGCCTCCCCACGGGACTCTAGGCGGCTCAGCGGAACAGGACCCCTCGCGGCTTCGGCGCTGGCGACTGTTGCAGCAACGCAGGCCTTCGGCTTCATTTTCCCACTGACAAAGGAAGGCCTGCCGCCTTCGTCCCCCTCGGCTGTGGCCATGGCCAAGGAGTTGAAGGTACTCGAAGAAGTGCCGCGCCCCGTGGATATGCTGATGGCAGCCACCATGGGCCGCCAGGGCCAGCCAGCAGTTTACGTCACCACAAGGCCCACCGACATTGATGCCATCCTGGCCAAGCAGTGGTACGACGGACTCACCGCGACCTACACCGAAAGAGGCTGGAAGCTTTCGCTAAACATGTTCGAGCTCAGTGGGGGCGTGGACAACCTCCGCCCTGTGGTCAACAAGATCATCAAGGCGGACCCATCAGCCCTGATCATCGTAGATCCTGAAAATCAGGCAGCACTCAATCACATTCTGGCGACCCTGGACGGGTGAGCAAGGGCAGTCCTTCGTCAGCCCGGGGCTCCTTCGAAAGAGGCGTTAAACGCGAACGAAGGCGGCACCTTACGGTACCGCCTTCGCTTGCTGTTCTGCCGGCAATGCCTTAGTAAGGCTGAACGTCCGGCTGCGCGTCAATCCATGTGCTCAGCCGTTCAATGCCCTGTTCCAAGTTGTACTGAGGCTTCCAGCCAAGCGTTGCCTTCGCAGCTTCGACGTCAGCCCAGGCATGCCGCACATCGCCCTGACGGTACTGGCCGGTGACGTGCGGATCGGGTGCGCCGTAGCGGGCAGCGATGATCCTGGCGGCGGTGCCGATGGTTTGAAACTCCCCGGAGCCAATGTCCATCGGTTCTCCCTGAACGGTAGGGGAAAGTGCGCCAGCCACAATAGCCGAGGCTACGTCGTCGATGAGGACGAAGTCACGGCGGACCTCGCCGTCCTCGTACAGCGGAATGGATTTGCCGCCCATGGCCATGCGGCAGAACAAACTCATAATCCCGGTATAGGGATTGATGAGGGACTGACCTGGTCCGTAGACATTCTGAAGGCGCAGGATAACAGTCTCAACGCCGTAGGACTTTGCCCATGCCTGAAGGATGTTTTCCTGGGCAAGCTTTGTGGCGCCGTAGACGCTGACCGGAGCGGGGAAGGTCTCGGAGGCCTTCATGGCTGCAGGCGTGGCGTTGGGGAAATCCCACTGGGCCTTGTCCAAAGTGGCGCTGGTGCGCTGTCCGGGGTAAAACCGACGGCCCTCAGCATCGTCCCAGGGGCCCTCGCCATAGACCGCGCGGCTGGAGGACAGGACAATTCGCCGGGGGAGCTTGCCGTGGCGGTTCAGTCCGTCAAGCATCTGCGAGGTACCCACCACATTGACGTGCGCATGCCGCGTGGATTCCTCCAGCGACTGCCCCGTCCCGGTTTCGGCGGCGAGGTGGATCACGACGTCGGGAGCGACGTCTGCGAGGACCTGGTCCCAGGTCTGTGCCTCGGTGATGTCAGCAACCACCAATTCGGCACCTTCGTGAAGCCCGCCGGGCCGCTCACCGGAAGCATGGATCTGCGGGTGCAGGTTGTCCACCACCACTACGCGGCCGAAGTTGGCCACGAGGTCGCTTGAGATTGCGCACCCGATGAAGCCGGCGCCGCCGGTCACCAGGACCGTTCCCTGGGACTCGGCTTCGGGGTTGGTTGTTGTCATGATGGGCCTTTCTGAAGCTGACATCTAGTTACCGAATGTGTGGCCAAGGAGGACCTTCGCGGCCGGGAAGTTCCTCCTGCCCACGGCCTTCGGCAAGAGGGCGAGTGCGTGGGCGCGGGACGTCAGGCGCAAATTTGCCGCGCGTGAGGCCTTGGTCCAGCCGTTGAGCCTGGCCTGTTCTGCCGATACCGCGAAGTACTCGCGTTCGCCGGCAAAGCGGGAGCCGTCAACCAACTTGGTGGATGAGGCACTTTCCGAGTGCCGGCGGTATGAAAAACACACTGTGGGCTCGAGGAGAAGCTGGTCTCCCCGGTAGACCATGTCCATCACCAGGGCGAGGTCTTGAATGATGGGGAAGCCGGAGCGGAATTCGACGGCACGAATCTTGTCAGTGCGGAAGGCGAGTGAAGGCCAGTAAAGCCAGTCGCCATGCATCAGGTTGACCGCAAGAGACTCGCCGGACAGGAGACGCGGCCCCTGGGTCCGAGGCCGGACAAGGTGCTGCTTGGTTATGTCCACCAGAGTTCGCACTACGGTGCCGTCCCCGTCGATGACACGGACGCCGGGTTGGATGATGGCGGCCTCGGGGAACCGCTGATGGGCGGCGTTGATAACCCTTACGTAGTTGGGCAACAGGACGTCGTCGCAGCCCAGGATGACCATGACCTCCTCGGTAGCGAGGGCGACGCAGGTCTTGTAGTTCTCAGTAATTCCGGCGTTGTGTTCCTTGCGGATGTATTTAACGCGGGGGTCGTCGATCCCGGCCATGTACCGCTGAATCTCGTGGTCAGGGTAAGCGTCGTCAACCACGGTTAGGAGCCAGTCGTCAGAGTCCTGTTCGAGGACGCTGCGGACGGTTTGCTTCATGTAGTCCGGGTCGCCCCAGTAGGGAATGAAAATATCAAGTGCCATAAGGGATCCAATGCGTTTTGGGGCAGTGCGGCTTCAGCCGCGGTCAAGGGGAGCGGGCTCGTTTGCTGGTGAGGTCCGGGAAGACTCAGCCAATTCGGCGTCGAGCCTGGCTTCCAGCCGTTCGATGTGGGTTCGCAGGATTGCTGCTTCCTCGGCCAGGGTACGGGTCTCATCCTCCACCACAGAGATTTCCCACGAGAGGTGCAGGCAGACGCCCAGCGCCAACAAAATCGTCATAGAGAACAGGAGGTTGGAAGGGACCTGGACGCCGAGGAGCCGGGCTGTCTGAGCCAAAAGCTGCGGGAACGCCGCAAGGACCAGTGTGGCCAGGCCGACCACCAGCCAGAGCGCCGCATACTTCTCGCGGAGCTTCTTCCGGCGGAGCATCTCGACCACGAGGACGACGATGACGAGGGCAAGTATGAAAGCAGCCAGAACGGGCAAGATCATGCACTTTCGAGTTGTGGGGAAGTTGTTTGAATCTGCGAGCGTCGCCGTGTCAGGGCGAAGAGCAGGGCAAACACCGACCGGCCTAGGTAGATGGCAGATTTGAGCGGGTTGTGGCTGGGCGTTCCGCCTTGGCGCGCCCGCATCTCCACGGGAACCTGGGTGATCACGCAGCCAGACCTGATGGCTACAACCAGCGAATCGATGGTGTCGCCCAGGTACTCAGCCGGGTAGTGGTCGATGAACTGATCGATGCCACGCCGGTTGGCTGCCTTGAATCCAGAGGTGACGTCCGTCAGACGGGTATGGGCCAGGCCGGAGATGACCTTGGCGAGCAGGACCATGGCCCAGCGCCGTGGTCCGGTGACCTTGTAGGTACCGCGGTCCGCGAAGCGGGCACCGATGGCAATGTCCGCCTCCGCCAAGGCAGCCAGCACCCGGGAGATTTCCTTGGGATCATGCTGGCCATCCGCGTCCACCTGGATGACGGCGTCGTATCCGTTCCGCTTTGCATATTTGAAGCCGGCACGCATGGCCCCGCCTACGCCGAGGTTGAAGGGGAGGTCCAGAACTACGGCTCCTGCCTCTCGGGCTACGGCAGCCGTGCTGTCCTGGGAACCGTCATTCACAACCAGAACGTCATATGTCTCACGCAGCGCCAGCACTTCGCGGACTGTATTGCCAACGGACTCCGCTTCGTTCCACGCCGGCATAATGACGAGGGCGCGGGTGTAGGGGGGGATTGACATAGGTACTAATCTATACCAGAACCGCTGCCGGGGGTGGCGGGTGGCGCGGCTGCAGGCATCTTCGATGGGGCCGTTTGGGGCTTTCCCACGCCGTACGCGGCGCGGATGTGGCGGAGGTAGAGAAAGGCGTACAGGGAAGGCGTCAGCTTGAGCAACACGGCGCCGGCGCCGATGATCTTGTGCACAGCGAGCGTCCGGTAAAGCATCCGCCAGCCAAGGTCTTTGCGGCACTCGGCCACCGTGGCGGCGGCGGCGGATGAGCCGGTGCCGCGCGCGATCGCGCTTTGGGCCACCAGCAGGATTACCAGCGAGCGCATGCAGTCATAGGCGGCACCGTACTTACCCTCCTTGAACCGCTGGTCCAGGTGTTCGTTCAGGTGGTTCATGGCCACCGTGGTGTCCGCCACCGTGGGAACCCTGCCCCAGGTAAGGGAAGCATCCATGATGTAGTACCGGTAAACCGGCGTGACGATGGATCGAACCCTGCGGGACAGCGAGTGCAAAATGACGTTGACAGCCATATCCTCGAACCGCGCGGCACCTTCGGCGAACCGGACCTTGCTGAACAGTTCCCGCCGATACAGCTTGTCCCATGGGAACGGAGTGAGCTGGTCGCACATGGCCAACCGGCAGGCTTCTGCGCCGTCAAATTCGCCGAGCGCGCGCGAACCATGGCGCGTTTCCGTGCCGTTGGGCTGCACCACTATCCGGCCGCCGACCACAAGGTCCACATCGGGTGCGGTGGCTGCGTGCATGGTTTCGAGGAATGCGGGCAGGTACTGGTCATCGCTGTCAATGAAGCTGATCCAGGATCCCCGGGCCGCATCCAGGCCGGCGTTCCGCGCGGCCGAGACTCCCGCATTGGAGGGCAAAGCGATAACTGTTAGATTTCCGAACTCCTCCTCGAGTCTTCTGGCCAAATCCAGCGTTCCGTCGGTGGAGTGGTCGTCCACAATGACCAGTTCGAAGTTTGGGTCCGTCTGGGCCATGACACTGCGCACCGCCCGTTCCAGGAAGCCGGCGGCGTTGTATGCGGGCAGAATCACCGTGGTCCGCGGACTGTCGGAATTGTTCGTCACAGGTCTTCCTTCGTTGGTGGGGTCGGCGGGGGAGAGCGGTGTCAGATCAGGTGGTCGCAGCGGCTGATCTGCCGAGACGCACGATCGAAGCAACGTGGATAGCCGCGCCTACGACGGGCCCTGCCGCAAGGGCCACAGCTGTCCGGATGGGCAGCGGCAGCGGCAACAGGAGGCAGAGCACGCTGACCACCGTGCCACTGACCCAGCCTGCGGAGTAGCCGCGGTGCATGCCCACCGCCAGGGCTGCTGTCCCGGTAAGCGTCAGGACAGCCATGAGCGCGGCGTCGAATGTCAGCGCGGCCAAGAGCCAGGCCGGTACATCGTATTTGCCGGGGAACAGCAGTTCCATGAGCCAGGGACCCAGCAGAGCAGCTGCAATCCCGCCTGCCACACCCACCGCGAGGAAGAGGGCCGCGGGTTTGATCAGCGCGTGGACGCCGCGATCGCGCTGGTTCACGAACGCGGCGATGGCCACACCCTGAAACGCCTGGAGCGGAACCATGATGGGCGCCCTCGTAAGTTGGATGGCGAGGAGGAGCCCGCCGGCCGCGGCCAGTTCCTGCGCGCTGCTGGTGAAACTCAGGATCACAGGGAAGCCTACGATGAGGGCAGCCGTGGCGCTTGAGGAGAGCATGGCGTGGCCGGTCTGCTTCATGTACGCCGTGCGGGGCACATCGGCGCGGGCAACTGCGGCGCGGCGTGCAGAGGGTGAGACCAGGAGGAAAACCAGCCAAAGGATCGCAGCCAGTGCGCAGGCGAGTTCGAGACCCAGGAGTCCGACGCCGAGCAGCGCCACGGTGCCTACGGTCGCCAGGCGGAACATTGCCTCAGCGCTCATTAGTTTGGAGTACAGATTCCAATCCTGGGTTCCTGCTGAGGCGCCTGCCAGGGCGGAATGGCCAGAATAGGCGATTGCGGCGGCAGCCAGGGTGGGCAAAAGCCAGGGGGTGTTTACGCCGAGGACGGACGGCGCCCACAGCCAGGAGGATGCCATGACAACGACGGCCAGGATTGCCCCCACCAGAACGCCGTTTGCCAATACCGAGGGGTGCTGTTGTGCGCCGCCGGGGGCTCCGCCCAGGGTTTCCGCCGATCGAACCGCTCGGGTGGTCTCGCCTTGGATGCCGGACAGCACGCCGAAGATGCCAAACAGTGCGCCCCAAAACACGCTGAACTGTGCATATTCCTCGGGGCGGAGGTGGTTTCCGGCAATCACCAGGATGATGAAACCTGCAGCCGCGGAGACGATGGAGGCAGCGCCCACGCCCGACGCACTTCTGGAGCTGATGGTCCGGTCACTGGCAGCGTCAGGCTCCTCCTCTGGTTGCGCAGAGGTGGGCTTTTTCCAAGGCAAATTCATTGAGGGCTTTCCGTGGCGACGCGCTACCTGGCTTTCCCAGGCGCCTTTCGATCTTACGGTAAGGCTCTTGCTTCGGCCTTAGCCCCCGTTTTCGAGAAAAGGTTGCAAACGTCAACGGTTCCGTACTGCTTCGGGGCCTATAGAATCACCTGCACCAGCCAGTGATATACCTGCCCGGCGTTGAGTCCATCTGGAAATTTTCACTTCCACCAAGTAGTCAGGTGAACATGAAGTACATTCGGGTTCCCGCTCTATCAACGGTCCTGACCGTCCTGTGTCTACTGGCCGGACTCTTGGTCGGCACCGCGGGGTGGGCAGCGTCACCGATCCAGGATAAATATCAGGCGCTCGGGGGACCGGCTGGCAATCTTGGTGCCGCCATCGGCGGAGAAAAATGCGGGCTCGCCGGCGGAGGCTGCTACCAAGACTACCAACGCGGCCAAATCCACTGGACGCCCGCGACTGGCGCCCGTGCCACCTGGGGTGCGGTCGGCGCACTCTGGCAGCAGCAGGGGTGGGAACAAGGCCGGCTTGGGTATGCGGTTACGGATGAAGTCTGCGGGCTTGTCGCGTCGGGCTGCTATCAGAGTTTCCAGGGCGGGCAAATCCATTGGTCAACTGCCAGTGGTGCGCAGCAGACACTCTGGGGGGCCATCAGAAACAGATGGGCGGTCGGAGGCTTCGAATCCGGTCCGCTGGGCTATCCGGTGGCCGCCGAACGATGCGGACTTAGGGCAGGTGGCTGCTATCAGTCCTTCCAGGGAGGTCAGGTCCATTGGGCGCCGGGCATCGGCGCCTTTGCCACCGGAGGTTCCATTGATTACGTCTGGGGAACCCTCGGATGGGAGAACGGGCGTTTGGGCTACCCCTTGACCGAGGAGGTCTGCGCCCGTGATGCCGGCTGCACCCAGAATTTCCAGGGCGGCACCCTGGCCTGGCACCCATCTACAGGCGTTACCGTCACGTACTACCAGCCGGGGGAGTACCAGCGGGTCATCAATAAGCGCAATCCACTCTCGCCCATTGACTATGCGCCTTCCGACATGGTGAATGTTGGCGGGCACCCCTTGCGTTATCAGGCAGCTCTGGGCTTCTGGCAGCTTGCCGATGCTGCAAACGCCTCAGGCGTGACGGTGACCGTGATCAGCGGGTTCCGGAGCTACGCCACCCAGGCGACGCTCTACAACAGCTATGTGGCTATGTATGGGCAGGAACGCGCTGACACTATCTCGGCTCGCGCCGGATTTTCCGAGCACCAAAGCGGGCTGGCCGTCGATATCGGGAACCCTGGTGGAGCCTGTGGGCTCCAGGACTGCTTTGCCCAAACGGCCGCGGGGCAATTCGCGGCAAATCGTGCCCATGAGTTCGGCTTTATCGTCCGGTACCCCGCAGGAATGAGCTACTGGACAGGTTATGCCTACGAACCATGGCACCTAAGGTACGTCGGCAAGGACGTAGCCATGGACATGCACCGCCGTGGCATCGCCACCCTTGAAAAGTACTACGGATACCCGCCAGCGCCCAGTTATTGAACCAAGGCCGATAGGGCCTGGACACCCGGATGGATGACAAGGGACCAACAGCCAGCCGGTAACCTATGAATATGTCGCGACTCCTCGTAACCGGCGGTGCCGGGTTCATAGGCTCAAATTTTGTCCACTACGTTTTGGAAAATACGGATGACAAGGTCACCGTGCTGGACAAGCTGACATACGCAGGGAACCTGGAGTCTCTGCGGGGACTGCCGGAAGACCGTTTTGAGTTCGTCCACGGCGATATCGCTGATGCGGAGCTGGTGGACCGCCTGGTGGCGGAGACCGACGTCGTTGTCCATTACGCAGCGGAGTCACACAACGACAACTCGCTGCATGATCCGCGCCCCTTCCTGGACACCAACATCATTGGTACCTACACGCTGATCGAGGCTGCGCGGAAGCACGACAAGCGTTTTCACCACATTTCCACCGACGAGGTCTACGGCGACCTCGAACTGGATGACCCGGAGCGGTTCACCGAGCAGACCCCGTACAACCCCTCAAGCCCGTATTCCTCCACAAAGGCCGGCTCTGACCTGCTGGTCCGCGCCTGGGTCCGTTCCTTTGGCCTGCAGGCGACCATCAGCAACTGCTCCAACAACTACGGGCCCTACCAGCACGTGGAGAAGTTCATCCCGCGCCAGATCACCAACGTGATCGACGGGATCCGGCCCAAGCTCTACGGCAAGGGCGAGAACGTCCGTGACTGGATCCACGCCAACGACCACTCCTCGGCCGTGCTGGCCATCATTGCCAAGGGCAGGATCGGTGAGACTTACCTGATCGGAGCCGACGGGGAGAAGAACAACAAGGATGTTGTTGAGCTGATCCTGAAGCACATGGGCCAGGCCCCGGACGCGTACGACCATGTGGTGGACCGCCCGGGCCACGACCTGCGCTACGCCATCGACTCCACCAAGCTCCGCAACGAGCTCGGCTGGGAACCGAAGTTCTCCAACTTTGACGCCGGTATCGAGGACACCATCGCCTGGTACCGCGGGAACGAAAACTGGTGGCGCCCGCAGAAGGCGCAGACCGAAGCCAAGTACAAGGAACAGGGCCAGTAGCCGATGTCGATCGAGTTCTCGAAAAAGCTGACCGCACACGAAACGCCGATCCCCGGCGTCGTCCTGTATGACTTGCCGGTCCACGGCGACAATCGTGGCTGGTTCAAGGAAAACTGGCAGCGGGAAAAAATGGTGGCCCTCGGGTTGCCGGACTTCCGTCCAGTCCAGAACAACATCTCTTTTAACGAGAAGGCCGGCACCACCCGCGGTATCCACGCCGAGCCGTGGGATAAGTTCATCTCGGTGGCCACGGGGCGCATTTTTGGGGCCTGGGTCGACCTGCGCGAAGGCCCGTCATTTGGCGCAGTGTTTACCACGGAGATGGACGCAAGCCAGGCAATCTTCATCCCGCGTGGCGTCGGCAATGCCTTTCAGACCCTGGAAGACAATACGGCCTACACCTACCTGGTCAACGACCACTGGTCGGCGGACGCACAGGGTCAGTACACGTTCCTGAACCTTGCGGATGAGACGGCGGCCATCCAGTGGCCCATCGCCTTGGTGCGGGCCGAACTATCGGACAAGGACAAAGCGCACCCGCGCCTGGCGGACGTGGTCCCCATGCCCGGGAAGAAGATCCTGGTGGTAGGCGCCGATGGACAGCTCGGCAAGGCATTGCGGGAGCTTTATGACGGTGACGTATCCGTGGAGTTCACTGGCCGAGCAGAATTTGACCTGGGCAACGAGGAAGCTTACGAGTCCCGGAACTGGAAGAACTACTCCACGATCATCAACGCTGCCGCCTATACAGCAGTTGACGCCGCCGAGACCGCGGAAGGACGGGCGGCGGCCTGGGCCGTCAATGTTGCGGCGGTGTCATACCTGGCGAAGACTGCCGTCGCCTATGACCTGACGCTGGTTCACATTTCTTCCGACTATGTGTTCGACGGCGGCCGCGATGTTCACGACGAAAGCGAACCCTTCACGCCGTTAGGTGTATATGGACAGACGAAGGCCGCTGGAGACGCTATTGTCAGCGTGGTGCCGCGGCATTACATCGTGCGGACCAGTTGGGTTATTGGCGACGGTAACAACTTCGTACGGACCATGGCGAACCTGGCCTTGCGCGGCGTCAAACCATCCGTTGTCAATGATCAGATCGGCCGACTGAGTTTCACTACAGACATAGCTTCGGGAATCAGGCACCTCCTTGAAACCGGTGCTACTTACGGAACCTACAACTTGACTAACGATGGCATGCCACAGAGTTGGGCTGACATCGCTGCTGAGGTGTATGAGTTGGTCGGCGTGGGCGGCCAAGCCGTAACGGGAGTTAGCACAGCCGAGTATTTCAAAGATAAATCGGCTGCTCCGAGACCGCTCAACAGCACACTTGATCTCAGCAAACTGGCTTCTCAGGGCTTCTCACCGCGGGATTCGAAAAAAGCTTTGGAAGAATACATTCATGGGCTGGAACTTCCTGGCGAACGATAGCTTGCCCAAGGACCAGCGGTTCCGCGCTTATCACTGCCCGGTCGAACGCACCACGTGCGCTCCGGAAAGCCGTTTTGGCTAGCCGAGTGCGAGGCCTGGAACCTTATGGTGCAGGTGTCAATTCCAACGCACGCTTCTAGGAGGCCTGCTGGACTCACCGGGATCCTGATCAGCGGGTCGGCGGCGGCGGGCGGCGCCCTCGGCTGCGACTGGGGACGAGTCCGTTCCGGGACTGACGCTCAGTCCCCGGTCGCCTCTTATCATCGTCATTCGGCAGGGATTGAGAACGCAAGCGGCCGGCATCGGCAGGGCGCACATTCGGTCCTGATTGGGCTGGTTCTGGTCGAGGGGTCCCCGACTGAAGAAAGCCAGCCGGGGCTGTCCCGTTGAGCATTTTCTTCGCTTCAGCGCCCGCACGGCCATATCGACCAAGTCCCTTCGCTCGAAGCACAACCTCCGGTCCTAACTAACCCAAGGGTTTCCTCAAGCTCATCCCCGGAGACTTGGCGGCACGGGAAGCCGCGGGTGGAAGCGCTCCCGATAGAGTATTAGGAGATGGTTTCAGATGTATCCGACCAAATTGAGCAGTGGGTCCCATCGCGGAGGTCATGGGCACTGGCTTCCTCGGCGATGGCTGGGCAAAACGACTGTCGGGATGGCGGCGGGGGCAATGCTGGTCGCCACCGTGGCAGTTCCCGCCGAAGCGGCACTAAGTGACACGGGGCCAATTGACCGGAGCCATGGCTTTCCGGCTTGGTATTCCGATGCAGGCAACGTTGCAGCGGGGCTGGGTCCGCTGCAACTCGAGCTGTGCCTGGACGGGCCGCTGTGCCTGGCGACTGACTTTCGCCCCAACCCAGACCAACCGTTGTCCTTCCCCGACAACTTCCCCGATGAGGCGTTCTGGTGGGCAGGAGAGGCGTCCATTCAGTCCGGGAACACAAGTGCCTTGCTGGTGATGGCGCAAGAAGCTGCTTTTGCAAACGAAGCAGTCGTCGCGGGTGATCAAGTGGCCTTTAGCCGAATCCGTATTCGCGTCAACGGCGTGACTCCGAATACGAGTTACACGATCACGCACCCATACGGAACCGTCACCCAGTCCGCGGACTCTACCGGCACCATCAACTACACCCTGGACCAAGGCTGTTTTGATACCCCGTGTGATCAAGAAGCATTTGCGCGGGCAGCAAACGGCACCGTCGGTCCGTTCCTGCGCTGGACCTCGGGAGCACCGGAGGGCTATGTCGGTGACCCTAATGTGGAGCATGCGGTGGTCGGAAGCCCTACGGGGAACAACTTCTTCCAGATGGAAGGGCCCGGTATAGGCACTCTGCGGACAGACCGTTTCGCGATTCAGGGCAAGATCGACGCCGGCCAAGAGCCCCTTGCTGTCCAGGGTTCCATCGCGGCCAAACACGCCACGGTAGCCTCCCTGGTTGGCAATCCGATAGCGGACGAAATCACAGCCCAACGGTTTGGTGGCGGTTACCAAAAGTTTGAACGTGGAACCATCGCCTACCTCCCTGCTTCGGAAGCTTTTGCCGTCGTCGGTGGAATCAACACGGTCTGGAACAGCGTCGGTGCCCAGAACAGTGACCTTGGCTACCCGGCGTCAGACGAGTACTCACCGATGGCCGGTGGCGTCATGCAAGACTTCCAGTTTGGCAAGATCTCCTGGAACCCCGTCACGGGATCCAGAATCACTAAAGGCGGCATCGGCGTCACCTGGGACAAGGTTGGCGGTCCGCTCAGCGGGCTCGGATACCCCACAACAGACGAATACGCCACGGCCAACGGAGGCGTCACTCAAGCCTTCCAGTTCGGGCAAATTGTCTGGTCTCCTGCCACTGGCTCCCGCTTCATCAAGGGCGGAATCGGCGCAACGTGGATCAATAACGGCGGCCCGCAGAGCCCACTTGGATACCCAACCTCGGACGAAGTCGGCGGACTTGTCCAGGGCGGTGCAAAACAGTACTTCCAGGGCGGGGAAGTTGTCTGGTCTCCAGCATCAGGTGCCCGCGTTGTCACCGGCGGCATCAGGGCCGCTTGGGTTGGCCATGGCTCCGAAGGCGGGCGCTTTGGCTACCCGACCACCAACGAGTACGCAATCGGTGGCGGAGGCTACGCGCAGGATTACCAAGGCGGCCGTATCACGTGGCGCCCCGGTAACCTCACTATCGACTGGGCGAAGTAAGGCCTGCATCCAGGCTTCCTCGTAGCAGTTTCGGCGGCTCCGAGGTACTGCTTACGTAAGCGAGGAGCCAAGGAATGCCCCGCTACCCAGAAGGGTGGCGGGGCATTTCCACGCAGTCTGTCGGCGCCTGTAGCTAGTCTTGGGTCAAGACTAGCTACAGGCTGCGGGCGTCCATCTAAGAGATGGAAGGACACCACACAGCGACGAGGACCATTCACCCTAAGCTAGGCTATGGCAGATTGATTTCACTCAAGGGCCTTGCCTAGCGGCAGCAACCAACAGTCAATTGTCAGAAATGCTCTGAATCGCACTCGCACGTCACTTCCCTGCGACGGCTCCGCAGGACGCCCATCCTCGGCACTGTCAGCGTCGGTAGACGGTCACACCAGTGGTCGGAGTCCAGATCAGTGACCCTCCCTGGAAGTCCTGCCGACATTCACGCGAAGAGTTGCAGTATTCGTCAGTGTAGGGATACCCGAGCCAGCCGTTTTCGAAGTTTTGACTCGCCCAAACGTACCGGATCGATCCGAAGGGGCTGAAGTGGGCTCCAGTTGTCGATGACCAGATCATCGAGCCGCCCTGGAAGAACTGGTAGCAGCCGCCGTTCTTCAGGCCACATACTTCGTTGCTGACGGGATATCCGGTCTGGCCATTCTCGGAACCAAGCCGCTGGAAGCTTGCACGGATTGCACCTGCAGCGACAGCGTAGGCTCCGGATGAGGGAGACCAGTAGATGTCACCTCCTTGGAACGTCTGCACGCATCCTGAAGCGGCATATCCGCACACTTGGCCCGAAGTCGGGTAACCCAAAACTCCGTTTTCGAAGCCCATCGCGGCGTAGCGGTCACGGATTGGACCAGCAGGGCTGATCTGGATACCTGTGCCGGTCCAGATAATGGCCCCTCCCTGAAACATCTGGTAGCAACCGCCGCCTTTTAGTCCACATATTTCAGGTCCCAAGACTGGATAGCCCAAAGGCCCGTTCTCAGATCCGGACCGCTGATAAGTGCCACGGATTGCTCCGTCCCGTATTGCGTGGGCGCCAGTGGCCGGAGACCATTGGATCGATCCGCCTTGGAAGATCTGGTAACAGCCATTGTTGACCAACCCGCACGCTATCGGCCCCCAAGGATTCCCAATCCAGGACTTGGAGGCTTGGTATTCCTGGCTAAAGGCGGCTTCGATGTTTTCCCCGGATCGCGCAAAGCGTTGGAGCGATGCGTAATCTCCGTTCCATACGTTAGAGTCACCGGCAAAAGGACCCGTGCTGCTGTACTGCCAGATGCTGTAAGTGCTCCAGCTGGCTGTGGGAACCGGTCCTGCATTGTTGGTGGGGGAACTTGGATAGGCAGCAACCCAGAGGGGATAGTCGCCAAAACCGGCAGGATTACCGAGGCATTGATTCCACCAACTCGTGTTGGTGTAGATGACCGGAAGTCGACCCGTAAGCGACTGCATGGTGTTGCCGAAGTCCCTCACCCACGATTGGAGCTGGGCCGGCGACATGTTGTAGCACGTGTTGCCAAAGTAGAAACCGTTGATGGTCCGGCCTTCATAGGGGTTGAACTCGAAGTCCAGGACGGGCGGCATGGTATATCCGTCAGCAGACCAGCCCCCTCCGTTTTGTACAAAGTAACGGGCCTGATCCGCTCCGGAGGACCAATTCGGAATAGCAAAGTGGTACGCACCGCGGATCATCCCGACATTCCGAGAGCCCTGGTATTGCGAGCCGTACGACGGGTTGGTGTAGTAATTACCTTCCGTGGCCTTTACATAAGCGAACCTTGAGCCCATGTTCCACTGCTGCTGCCAGTCCACGCTAGGCTGATGTCCACTCACGTCCAGACCCTGAACCCCAAACGTCGGCATCCAGGTGCCTTCGGTCGACAACGACTCCGCGCTCAGCCGCCTAGCGGAATTGGAGGGAGTCGACGCTGTGACGCGGGCGGACCGCTGTCCCATTTCAGCTCCGCCGACTCCAACCGCTTCCGCCATAGACTGCGCAGCCTCTGCCGTGGGAGGGGCAGATTGTGTCGCCGTTGGTGCTATCTTCTCGGGGGTTGGGGGCGCCGAGGATATGGCCGGGGAGGGTGAACCAGTCGCGGAGCTAGTACTTGCGCCAGCGGCCGCGGTGGGCGTAGGGGCAGGTTCGGCGGCGGTCGCAACGTCTGCCAGTCCTGGACCCGCAGCCAGGCTGGCAGCCAGAAGCGCTATCCCCAACGACATCAATGCGGGGCGACGGGACTGAGACGGGTTCCGCTTCATTTTTGCTCCGGAGACAATGTGGCGCTCCGCCGAGCGCTCATTTGGTTGCTGCTTGGATGATTCCCCCCAGGGAAGCACCAAGCAGGTGGTATTTCGACAATGAACGCGCCCACCATAGCACTGGAGTTACATCTGCAACTAGTGGTTCACATGTTGCTGATGTGATTCGGCCTAAGCGGATGTGGGGCTAGCTACGTGCAGGTTTACCCTGCGGACGTTACTGAATGCTCGAACAGCAGTGGGCCAGGAGCGCACTTTTTCAGTTGCCCCAACGATGTCTACCGGAGCGTGGGTGGCACCCGGCGCTGGCATCGGTTGGCCGCCGGGAGCGGCCATCCGATGCTGTAAGCGCCGATTACGGTTAGTACCGGTCAGTCCAGATTCTCCCGTTAGACCAATAAATTATGCCGTCTTCAAAGCGCTGAGCACGAGTTGACGCATTCACTGAATATTCATCGGTTACAGGACGGCCCATGTAGAAGTAGCCTCCGCCACGCTCGTATTCCCATCGAATGGCTCCCTGCAGCAGCCGGGTTCCGTATTGAGGTGTGAAGTAGAACGTTCCACCCTGGAAAGCTTGGACAGCGCCCCCTGCGTACCAATAGGTCTCATCCGATACCGGATAGCCGGCTACCCCGGTCTGGCCGCCCTTGTTCCACCAGGCCTCCCGGATGCCGGCTCCAATGTAGTGCAGGCCAATCTGAGGCGTGTAATACATCGTTCCGTTCGTGAAGTGTTGTGCGATGGCACCGCCGCCTAACGGTTCCTCGTCTCGAATGGGCCAGCCCGCGTCATGGCCGGCGTACCACTTATTCTCGATTGCACCCCAAAGCGGATGCGCTCCACCCACCGGCGACCAGAAGATGATCCCCCCTTGAAAATCCTGCTGGGCTCCTCCGGTTACCGGGTACTCGTTCCAGAGCGGCAGCCCTAACGGTGATGAGGACCCGCCAATGGACGAATATTTTGCGCCGATTGCGCCAACCACTGCCGGCGCGTAGGCTCCCGCTGCGGGACCGAGGCCTGAAAGAACAATCGCAGCCGCAGCCGCAATCGCCAATTTAGCCTTTAACTTCTTCATTATTCTCCCCATTGCAATTCGTGAATCGTCAGCCCAGTGGGGCTGACGACTTATTATGCGGGAAGTTTCAATGGCCGCACTAACCTCGTCCACGAAACGATCGAGTATCTACGCCACACGTGTCGCCACATCGTCTCAGAGATGAAAAGACTTCTGGGATTTGAAGTAAGTTGCAAAGTTCGCCCGTGGCGGGTGACGCAGATGCTCATCCCACCCCGAATAATTATCCACAGCGCCCGAAATATGACTTGGCAGCCTGTTGTAGGCTCCTTAGGCTTTATCCAGTTGCACTGCCTCCGCCGGGGGCGGCAGTTGTATTGGGGAACATATGGACGCGCTGGGAATTGTCGAGGACGAAGTCCGCGAGCTTATCCGTCGTCGAGGGCTTGACCCGCTTCGTCAGGTGGGAGAAGTCCGCCGCCTTGTAGAGGCAGCAGTAAGCGACTACGACGAGCGGGCCCTTATGGGTCCACTCCCTCCTATTGGCCCCTTGGAAGCGGCACGCAAGTTCCTTTTTGATGCTGTCGCCGGATTTGGCGTACTTCAGCCACTCTTGGACGATCCGACCATCGAAGAAGTCTGGATCAACACGCCCAACGAAATCTACGTGGCAAGGAACGGTGAATCCGAGCTAACCTCCCTTACCCTGACGGAGCAGCAGGTGCGGGACCTGGTAGAGCGGATGCTCAAGAGTTCCGGCCGCCGGCTGGATATGTCGTCGCCCTTTGTGGATGCAGCGCTGCCCGACGGGTCCAGGCTCCACGTCGTAATTCCCGACGTCACACGGAGGCACTGGGCGGTCAATGTTAGGAAGTTCGTCGTCAAGGCGAGCCGGCTGGAGCATTTAGTTGAGCTGGGCACGCTGACACCGCAATCGGCCCGTTTCCTCGGTGCCGCCGTTTCCAGCGGACTCAACATCCTCGTCTCAGGAGCAACGCAGGCAGGCAAAACGACAATGCTCAACTGCCTTGCAGCCAGTATCGGGAGCCGGGAACGCGTCATAACCGTCGAAGAGATCTTCGAGCTGCAATTCCCTCTTCGGGACGTTGTTGGCTTGCAATGCCGTCAGCCGAACCTTGAAGGCGAGGGTGAGATACCGATGCGCCGGCTGGTGAAGGAAGCGCTCCGGATGCGTCCGGACAGGCTCGTCGTCGGTGAAGTGCGGGAAGCAGAAAGCCTGGACATGCTGATCGCCCTAAATTCAGGCCTGCCGGGGATGTGCACCGTCCACGCAAACTCCGCGCATGATGCGGTCACCAAAATCTGCACACTCCCTTTGCTGGCTGGAGAAAACATCTCCAGCCAGTTCGTCGTGCCCACGGTTGCTTCCTGCATCGACCTCGTGGTGCACTGCAGCCGTCGCGCCGATGGGCGCCGGGAAGTGACCGAAATTCTGGCTCTCGGCCGCCGGGTGGAGAACGGCATTATCGAATCATCACCCGTGTTCTCCATGGTGGACGGCCTGCTGCAAGCACGGCCCACCTCCATGCCGGCGCAGGAGAAATTCTCCAGGGCCGGATATGACGTCGCCGCGCTGCTGGACCCGCGATGATATCGGCGCTTTTGGGAGTAACCGCAGGGGCCGGGTTCTTCCTGATCTGGTGGTCCTTTTGGGAGTCGCCGAAGTCAGCGCGCCCAAAGGAAAGGGCCAGCCGTCTCGGGGACCTCCTTGCCGGGGCGGGCATCGAGAAAGTGTCTGCGTCCGGACTGGTGGGAACCTGCATCGGACTCGGACTTTCCGTAGCTCTGGTCTTTTTCGCCATAACCCGCTCTTGGCCGATCTCCATCTGTTTCGGCCTCTTCGGGGTCTGGCTTCCGATAACGGTCCTACGCTGGAGGGCAAAGAAGAGGAGCGCCTTGCTGCGCACCCTCTGGCCCGACGTCGTCGACCACCTACGTTCTGCCATCCGGGCGGGGCTCCCTCTGCCGGAGGCACTCATCCAACTTGGCGACAAAGGGCCCGAAGAGCTTCGGCACGTCTTCCGGGACTTCGGGGCCGACTACCGCGCGGGCGGCAACTTTGAAGCCTCACTCCACCAGCTCAAGCACCGGCTTGCCGATCCTGTTGCAGATCGGATTGTCGAAGCATTACGCCTGACGAGGGAAGTGGGGGGTTCCGACCTAGGCAAGCTCCTCGGAACGCTGGCTGAGTTTCTGCGGGAAAACGCCCGGACACGCAGCGAGTTGGAGGCGCGGCAGTCCTGGACCGTCAACGCAGCACGGCTCGCCGTTGCCGCACCCTGGATCGTCATGATGCTCCTTGCGACAAGGCCGGAGGCGGTACAGGCCTACAACACACCAATGGGCGCCGCGGTCCTGCTTGGCGGCCTGGTGGTCTCCCTGGTCTGCTACTCCATAATGCTTCGGATAGGTGCACTTCCCCAGGACGAGCGGGTGCTCAGGTGATGGAAATTTCACCTCCTGCTGTTGTCTGCGGAATGCTGATGGGCATCGGCCTGTGGCTCGTTATTTTCCGGTCTCCTTTCATGCGTTCGGTCACCCTGTCTCAGCGCATCGAGCCGCAGCTGAAATCACAGAACCTTGAGTCCAGGCTGCTGCGCGCCGGGGAACACAACCCGACACCCTTCGGGCCGCTGGGAAGGATTCTTCGACCCGTACTTCAGGACGGCCTGGCAGCCCTCGCACGGCTCAACCCGGCGTCGAAAGCTACGGCCCGACGACTGGCCCAGGCCGGAATCGATAAGTCACCGGTTGATTTTCGGGCGGAACAACTATTGTGGGCGGCCGCCGGGTTCGCGGTATCCATCATCTTCATCGTTCTCGGTGCGGCCTCGGGCAGGTTTAACCCGGTATTGGCTGCCGTTGCTGTCTTGGGGAGTGGCATAGGAGGGTTTATGTTCCGCGACTACTGGCTCGGCGCGCAGATCCGCCGAAGGGAGTCGAAGATGATGGCGGAGTTCCCCGGCCTCGCAGAACTGATGGCGTTGGCAGTCAGCGCGGGGGAGAGCGCTACAGGCGCTCTGGACAGAGTCTGCCGTAGCGCCAAAGGTGAGCTCACGAAGGAGTTCGCAAAGGTCCTTACTGAGACGAGAGCAGGAAAGCCCTTGATCCAGGCACTGCAGGAGTTCTCGGCGCGGACAGACCTGGCACCCCTCGTCCGTTTCGTCGACGGAATTGTCGTTGCAGTGGAAAGGGGCACTCCATTGGCCGATGTGCTCCGCGCCCAGGCGCAGGACGTACGTGATACGGCAAAGCGTGACCTGATGGAAACCGCGGGCAAGAAGGAAATTGCCATGATGGTGCCGCTCGTATTTGGGGTGCTGCCCTTGACTGTTGTTTTTGCTGTCTTCCCGGCCATTGCCGCAATAAATCTCGGATTTTGAACGCCAGACGGGACCGTACGCATTGACCAATTCGAAGCTGGAAAAAGGAATAGGACGGAAAGAATGAAAAGATTGGGAATCCGCTCAATGATGCTGTTCCTGTCGTTTGCTGCAACACTGCTGGCAGGGGCGGTCGGTGGAAACGCTCAGGCAGGGAGGGTCCCAGCGAAGGACCACCCTGAGCGGGGTGATGTTCCTGGTTGGGTCATGATCACCCTCATGTCCGCCGTCCTCGTGGCAGCGCTGCTTGCGCTCGCCGGCCCGGCACTCGAAGCCATGTTCAACCAGGCGATGGACAAGGTCGGAAGCTAACAGATGGCAGCGTCCACCCGCGGTAGGAACACAAACCGCGCTCTGGACACGCGGCGCAAAGCGCCGCGGCCGGCTAAGTCAGTCCCGCATCGGGCATCCGATTCCCGGGAGCAGGGGTCTGCTGTCGTCGATTTTGTCCTGGTCGGCAGCCTCCTCACAGTGTTTTTCCTTGCGATCATTCAGCTGACGCTGGTCCTGCACGTGAGGAACACATTGATTGACGCAGCGGCATCGGGTGCCCGGTATGGAACCCTCGCTGACAGGAGCGCTGAGGACGCGGAGGAAAGGACACGCAGCCTCATCCATTCCGCCTTGAACGCGGGCTTTGCCCAACAAGTCAGCACCCGAGAAGTGACGTACCAGGGCCTGCGGACCCTGGAAGTGACCGTACGGGCTCCAATGCCCGTAATAGGTCTCATCGGGCCCCGGGACCTTTTGGAGGTGAAAGGTCATGCCGCTGTCCAACCATGACCCAGGCCTTGGGTCTCTCCGCATCCGGCTGATGGTAGCCCTCTGCCTCGCGCCGGGCACTAAAGAGCAGGATCCCTTGCCCCTGCCCGGGTTACTGCGCCGCGAAGGAAGCAGGCGCCGCCGGGAAGGCGTTTACCTGCGGGAATCCATGCAGCGGCCGTCGCGCGACGGCCAGCATGAACGGGGGAGCGCGGTGGTTGAGTTCACCTTCCTGGCGCTCCTGCTGTTGGTGCCGCTCGTATACTTCATCATCACCATGAGCCAGATCCAAGGCGGCTCCTTTGCTGTGGTCGGGGCGGCTGACCAGGCTGCCAAGGTCTACATCGCGCAGCCCGACCCGGCCACTGCGCAGGCAGCAGCCGAACAGGCAGTCGCGATCGCGCTCGCCGACTTCGGTCACCAGCCGGAAGGGGCGCAGGTGGCAACATCCTGCAATCCCGCAGATTGCCAGGCGGCCGGAAGCACAGTCACGGTAACCGTGAGCCTGACAGTGCCACTCCCGTTCCTGCCGTTCAACGATGATTTTCGCCTCAGCGCCAGCGAAGTCGAGGCGTCGTCCACGCAACTGGTGGGCAGGTTCCGGTGAGAGAAGTGCCGCGGGATGAAAACGGTCAGATCATGGTGATGATCCTTGGCTACGTCGTTTTAGCCCTGTTGGTCACAACTGTGGTCATCGGCATTTCGTCCGTCTACCTCGAACACAAACGGCTGCTTTCCCTGGCCGACGGCGCCTCCCTTGCTGCCGCCGACAGCTACACCCTCGGCGAGGTGGAAACCCAAGGGGGCAGCCCCTCCGCGGTCTTGAGCCCTGCGAGGGTGAGGAACGTGGCAGCAGACTTTGTCTCCAGGAGCCCCGCGTCACAGCGTTTTGATGGGCTCGCCGTCACGGAGGTAACGGGCAGCCCTGACGGTTCTACCGCCGTCGTAGTTTTGACTGCTGCTGTGCACCCACCGGTGGTGAACTTCCTGATGCCTGATGGCATAAAGATCGAGGCCGCTTCCACCGCTCGCTCGCGGCTCACCCGCTGATGCCGCTCAGCGCGGCGAGCTGTCCGCGGCGGTTTACGCGCCAACAGCCCCCCGCCCTACCGGCGGGGGCAACTGCCCCATATGGCGCTGGGTCCGGGCCTTCAGCGGGATAGCGTAGGCTTAAACAACCATGGCCAATATTGATTTTTCCGCTGAAATCCGCGCCCTTCGCGCCACCTACGAGTCAATTGAGCGAGTCTCCGACGTAGAAGCACTGAAGGAAGACATCGCCGAACTCAGCGAGCGGGCGGGCGAACCGGACCTGTGGGACGACCCCGCTGCGGCGCAGAAAATCACTTCACGGCTTTCGCACCGCCAGTCGGAGTTGGAGCGCCTCAACAACCTGGCCTCAAGGATCGATGACCTCGAGGTCCTGGTGGAGCTCGGGCAGGACGAGGACGACGCCGCTTCCATGGGCGAGGCTGCCGCTGAGCTGGAATCCATCAAGAAAGCGCTGAAGGAACTCGAAGTCGTCACCCTGCTGTCAGGCGAGTACGACGAGCGTGAAGCGGTGGTCTCCATTCGCGCGGGAGCCGGCGGGGTGGACGCTGCCGACTTCGCCGAGATGCTGATGCGCATGTACCTCCGCTGGGCCGAGCGGCACGGTTACCCCACCACTGTCATGGACACCTCCTATGCTGAGGAAGCGGGCCTGAAGTCCGCGACCTTTGAGGTAAAGGCCCCTTATGCCTTCGGGACTCTCAGCGTCGAAGCCGGCACCCATCGGCTCGTGAGGATCAGCCCCTTCGACAACCAGGGCCGGCGCCAGACTTCCTTCGCCGCCGTCGAGGTCATCCCCCTGATCGAGCAAACCGACTCCATCGAGATCCCGGACAACGAGATCCGTGTCGATGTCTTCCGCTCCTCAGGCCCGGGCGGGCAGTCAGTCAACACCACTGACTCCGCGGTCCGCCTGACCCACATCCCCACCGGAACCGTGGTTTCCATGCAGAACGAAAAGTCGCAGCTGCAAAACCGGGCGGCGGCCATGCGCGTCCTGCAATCCAGGCTCCTGCTCCTGAAAAAGGAGCAGGAGGACGCCGAGAAGAAGGCGTTCGCCGGTGACGTGAAGGCGTCCTGGGGCGACCAGATGCGCTCCTACGTCCTGAACCCTTACCAAATGGTCAAAGACCTGCGGACCGAGCACGAAGTCGGGAACACGTCGGCAGTGTTCGACGGCGAAATCGACGACTTCATCGACGCCGGCATCCGGTGGCGCACGGACAACCGCAACGCCGAAAAATAGGACGCCGGAGCGGCGCCCGGGCTAAAGGGCAAAACCGGATCCGGCGACACGCCCCCTGAAACCCGCCTGATACGCCGGAGTTCCTGCGTATAGTCGAGGGGCCGGGGCTACTTCCCCCAAACGAAACCCGTGCGCCGGCTGCAGAACTGGGCTGCATCAGAATCAGCCATGCCCTGCAGGGTACTTAGGGCCATGATCCGATTCGAAAATGTCACCAAGGTGTACGACCAGAAAGCCCGGCCTGCGCTGGACTCCGTCAACCTTGAGATTGACCGTGGCGAATTCGCCTTCCTGGTCGGCGCGTCCGGCTCCGGCAAATCAACCTTCCTCCGGCTGGTCCTCAAGGAGGACCGGGCAACGTCCGGCGCTGTCTACGTAGCCGGCCAGAACGTCGCCAAGATCTCCAGCTGGCGCGTCCCACGGCTCCGCCGCGGCATCGGCGTCGTCTTCCAGGACTTCCGGCTCCTGCCCCAAAAAAACGTCTTCGCGAACGTAGCGTTCGCCATGCAGGTCATCGGCAAGAGCCGTAGCGTCATCCGCGACACCGTTCCCGAGGTCCTTAAGACCGTCGGCCTGGAGGGCAAGGAACACCGCATGCCGCATGAGCTCTCCGGCGGTGAGCAGCAGCGCGTCGCCATCGCCCGTGCCGTCGTCAACCGGCCTGGCATCCTCCTCGCGGACGAGCCCACTGGAAACCTGGATCCCACCACCTCGATGGGCATCATGGGCATCCTGGACAAAATCAACCAAAACGGAACAACTGTGGTGATGGCCACCCATGACGACGACATCGTCAATGAGATGCGCAAACGGGTCGTGGAGCTTAAGAACGGCGTCGTTATCCGCGACGAGGCAAAGGCACTGTACACGTCCATGATTCCGGTCGTAGGGCAGTCGCGCAGGCTGAAAGACGCCAGCGGCAGGGAAAACCCGGAGACCGGACAGCCGCGGGAAGAGGAGGGACAGCGATGAGGCTCGCCTTCATCCTCAGCGAGATCGGAAGCGGCCTTCGCCGCAACCTTTCCATGGTGGTCTCGGTCATCCTGGTCACGTTTGTCTCGCTCACCTTCGTGGGTGCGGCAGGAATGCTGCAGATGCAGATTAACCAGATGAAGGGCTACTGGTACGACAAAGTCCAGGTGGCCATCTTCCTGTGCAGTGAAGGGTCGACGGCGGCTGGTTGCGCCGGCGGGCCGGTCACCCCGGAGCAGCAGGAGAGCCTGAACGGACTGCTGGAATCTCCTGCCGTGGCGCAGTACATCAACGACTTCCAGTTTGAGTCCAGGGAAGAGGCGTACAACCACTTCAAGGACCAGTTCTCCAATTCGCCCATCGTGGACTCGGTGACCCCGGACCAGCTGCCGGCCTCCTTCCGGATCAACATGAAGGACCCGGAAAAGTACCAGATCATCAGCGAGACGTTCTCCTCGCAGCCAGGAGTGGAAACGGTCATCGACCAGCGCCAGCTGCTTGAGCGCCTCTTCTCGGTGATGAACGGGGCTTCCCTCGTGGCGGTCAGCATCGCCGGTGTCATGATCGTGTGCGCTATCCTGCTGATCGCAACCACCATCAGGCTTTCCGCCTTCAGCCGCCGCCGCGAAACCGGCATCATGCGCCTGGTGGGCGCTTCGAAGACAGTGATCCAGCTGCCCTTCATCCTCGAAGGCGTCATCGCCGCGGTCATCGGCGCTGCGCTGGCCTCCGCCACCCTGTGGGCGGTTGCGCACTTCTTCCTCGGCGAGTTCATGTCCCAGCAGTACCCGGATACCGCCTTCATCTCGTCCGGCCAAACGCTGATCCTCGCACCCGCACTGATAATCCTTGGGGGATCCTTGGCGGGAATTTCGTCTCTCTTGACCTTGCGCAGATACCTTCGCGTCTAGGTATGCAAACCGAACAAGGAATGCTCATGAACTTAACGGACCAAAATTCCCCGCGGCACCGGCAGAACAGCCGGACCAGGGCACCCCAGCGCACCGGTGTCATCAGCGCTGTGCTCTCAGTCGTCCTCGCCGCCGGGCTGGCTTCCTCCGCTCCGGTGGCTTTCGCCGGCGAGCTTGAAGACAAGCAGAAAGCTCTTGAAGCAGAGGCAGCCAGGGTCCAGCAGTCCTTGGAATTCGTCGACTCGCGTATCGCCAAGGCGGCCAGCGACCTGGTCATCTTCCAGGGCCAACTGCCCGGCGCACAGCAAGCCCTCCTTGAGGCCCAGGGCCGCGTAGCGGGCGCTGTCAAGGAAGTTGAAGCGCTCTCCGCGCGGGTGGACATGGCCCAGCAGAACAAGGCAAAAATTACGCAGCAGCTCGAGACGGACAAGCAGAAGATCGCCGATACAAAGAAGCTGATCGGCCAAATTGCCACCCAGGCTTACAAGTCCGGGGGAGTGCCCTCCAACCTGTCCCTGTTCTTTGGCTCGAACAACGGTGGAAGCCTTACCGAGACCATGGACCTGGCGGACCAGGCCATGCGGAGCCAGAACGCGGCGATGGACAAGCTGTCCCAGCAGAACGCCACCAACGTCAATTCTGAGGCCCGGCTGCAGGCAGTGGAAGCTGAGATCAAGGACCTGAAGGCCAAAGCTGATGCCGCCTTGGAGCGGGAGAAGGCCGCCCGTGACGAAGCAGCCGCCAAAAAGGAACAGGTCGATCAGCTGATCGCCGACACCACCCGCCTTGATGCGGAGTTGCAGGCAGCCAAGCCTGGTATCCAGTCGCAGCTCGCCAGCGTCCAGGCGAGCCAGAACGCCGTGGCAGCCGAGATTGAGGAACGTGACCGGAAGCTCCGCGAGGCCTGGGAAGCCGAGCAGCGGCGGCAGGCGGAAGCCGCAGCTGCTGCCGCCGCGGCCGCTGCTGCGGCGGCAGCAGCGGCAAAGGGGCAGGCGCCCCCGCCCCCGCCGCCGGTGCAGTCTTTTATGCCGCCCGTCGGGTCGCCGTCGGCCTTTGGCCTGCGCCATCCCTTTGACGGAAGCGTGCCGATCACGTCCGGGTTCGGGTGGCGAGCCACCCCGCCAGGCACCATCGACTTCTACGGGCAGGGCGGCTACATGCACACGGGGCTGGACTTCGGGGCAGCCTGCGGCACACCTGTCTACGCTGCCGCGGCAGGGGAGGTCTTCAGCTCCGGCTGGAACTCTGCGGACGGAGGAGGCTGGCGCGTCAAGATCTCGCACGGCCTGATGCAGGGCAACACATTGAACACCATCTACTATCACAACGCGAGCATTGTGGTGTCGAACGGCCAGCGCGTCTCGCAGGGCCAGCTGATCGCCTACTCCGGCAACACCGGCAACTCCACCGGCTGCCACGCCCACTTCGAAACCTGGCTCAACGGCAAGCCGATGGACCCAATGGGTCTGCTATAGGGCGCTTAGCGCTGCCGTACACTGGTATGACTCCGCGCCGGCTGGCCCGGAGGACATCCGATTCTTGAACTGAGGAGCTTTCCCTTGCCTAAAGAAAGTGGCCGTAAAGTGGTGGCCACCAACCGGAAGGCCCGGCACGACTACCATGTGCTGGATACCTACGAGGCTGGAATCGCGCTCATGGGCACCGAAGTAAAGTCCCTGCGCGAGGGCCATGCCTCCATGGTGGATGGATTCTGCACCTTCTACAACGACGAGCTGTGGATGGAAGCCATCCACATCCCCGAGTACAACCAGGGCAGCTGGACCAACCACGCGGCCCGGCGCCGCCGCAAGCTGCTGCTGCATCGCGAGGAACTGATCAAGATTTCGCACAAGGTGCGGGAATCGGGCTTCACCATTGTTCCGCTGCAGCTGTACTTCGTTGACGGCCGGGCCAAGGTCGAAATCGGCGTGGCCCGCGGTAAGCGCGAGTACGACAAGCGCCAGACCCTCCGCGAACAGCAGGACAACCGCGAAGCCCAGCGGGAAATGCGGGAGCGCAACCGCCGCCGCTAGGCTGGAATGAATTCCCTGAATGATGCGTTATGATGGGTAGTCCGGTGGGCTTGCCTGCCGGTTTGATAAAAAAATATGGGGATGATCGGTTTCGACGATGTTAGTCGCGACAGGTGAAGCGGGCCGAGGATGCAGAATTATCTCGTAAACGCTTTCTGCAAACCAATAAGTGCCGAATCTAAGCGCACTGACTTCGCTCTTGCTGCTTAACCAGTAAGACAGTCCGTCAGCCCGAGGTTGCTATCGCCCCGGATCCTGGCGTCATTTAGATAGCCACTGCTGTTCACCTCCGTCATCGGGGTGAACGGGACTCTTAGATGACTGGGCCCGGATCAGCCAGCTGTTTGCAGCATGGCTGGGGCCGAGAAAATCCGACGCAAACTGCGCCCGGAGAAGCCCTGACAACACGACATCGGACGGGGGTTCAATTCCCCCCATCTCCAC
>JBKJVX010000129.1:0-7275 GCA_046717065.1 Arthrobacter sp.
TCCGCCCAGGCCGCGTACAGGCCGGTGATCATGTCGGTGCCGGCAGGGCCCGAGGTGCCGATGCAGATGCCGATGTTGCCATCCTTGGCCCGGGAGTAGCCGTCTGCCATGTGGCTGGCGCCTTCAACGTGGCGGGCCAGCGTGTGGCGGACGCCGCCATTCTTCCGCATTGCCGAGTAGAACGGGTTGATTGCCGCTCCTGGCAGGCCGAACGCCTCGATGGCGCCTTCCTTCACCAGGATCGCGACGGCAGCGTCAACGGTGCGCATCTTAGTCATTGTGTACTCCTTGAAAAGTCTGTTTTTGGGTGTGCTGATGGGAGGCCCGGCTAAACCATCGGGGGGCACTTTGGGCGAGCCGGCGTCGTAAATTACGACGGCGGCCGGCGTGTCCGTGTCGAAGTGCCCCGTCACCGGATCCGGTGGTTGAGCCTGTCGAAACCTACTTGCGGCCGGAAAGCTGCAGGACCTGCTTGAAGAGGCCGGAGTGGTCGAGGCCGCCGTCGCCCTGGTTGACGGTTGCGGCGACGAGCTGTGCGACGACGGCGCCGAGGGGGACGGCGACGTTGGCTTCGCGGGCTGCCGAGGTGACGATGCCCAGGTCCTTGTGGTGGAGGGCCAGGCGGAAGCCGGGGTCGAAGTTGCGGTCCAGCATCTTCTGGCCCTTCTGGTCGAGGACCTTGGAACCGGCCAGGCCGCCGCCGAGGACCTTGAGGGCGGCGTCGGTGTCCACGCCGTAGGCCTCAAGGAAGGCGATGGCCTCGCCCAGGACCTCGATGTTGACGGCGACGATCAGCTGGTTGGCTGCCTTGACGGTCTGGCCGGAGCCGGAGGGGCCGACGTGGACGATGGTTTTGCCGACGGCGTTCAGGACGTCCGCGGCGGCGTCGAAGTCTTCCTTGTCGCCGCCGACCATGATCGAGAGGACAGCGTCGATGGCGCCCTGTTCGCCGCCTGAGACCGGGGCGTCCAAGGGGCGGATGCCGGCTTCGCGGGCTTCGTCGGCGAGGCGCTTTGCGACGTCCGGGCGGATGCTGGAAGCATCGATCCACAAGGTGCCCTTCTTCGCGTTGGCAAAGAGGCCTTCTTCACCCCGGCAGACACCCTCAACGTCCGGGGAGTCCGGCACCATAGTGATGACGACGTCGGCATCCTTGACGGCGTCCGCGATGCTGGTGGCGCCCTTGCCGCCTTCGGAGACGAGCTTGTCGATTTTGTCCTGGCTGCGGTTGAAACCTGTGACGGTGTGGCCTGCCTTGACCAGGTTGATGGCCATGGGCAGGCCCATGATTCCGAGTCCGATAACTGCAACATTGCTCATAATGGTTCTCTTTCCTGAAAGTCTTTTGTGGTGCTGCGGGAAGCCTGGCCCAAGTAGGTAGCGCTAAGTGTCGTTATGGGGGTTCAAAACGACACTTGGCGCTACTCAGTTGGGGATTACTGGGAGATGCGCTGGCGGATGGCCCAGCTGAAGGCGGTTTCCTGCGGTTCCTTGTACTCGAGGCCGATGTAGCCTTCGTACCCGAGTTCGCGGCTGCGGGCGATCCACTCGCCCAGGGGAAGGGTGCCGGTTCCGGGGGCGCCGCGGCCGGGGTTGTCGGCAATCTGGATGTGGCCGAAGTCCTTGGCGTGGTTTTCGATGACGGATTCGACGTCGTCGCCGTTGACGGACAGGTGGTAGAAGTCGGCGAGGAGCTTAACGTTGCCGACGCCGGCCTCCGCCTTAACGCGGGCGATGACCTTGAGTGCGTCGTCAGCAGTGAGGAGCGGGTACTTGGGTGCGCCGCTGACCGGTTCGAGGAGGACAGTTCCGCCGATCCTGGCGACGCCTTCTGCAGCTGCGGCGAGGTTCTTGACGGCCAGTTCGTCCTGCTCTTCGGGGGTGAATTCGTCATGCCGGTTGCCGTAAAGGGCGTTGAAGGCCTTGCAGCCAAGGCGCTCACCGATGCCGGCTACGACGTCGATGTTGTCCTTGAACTCGGAGCAACGTCCCTTCCAGGAAACCAGGCCGCGGTCGCCGCCGGGCATGTTGCCGGCGTTGAAGTTCAGGCCCGTGAGCTGGACGCCTGCATCCTTGATGGCGTTCTCGAATTCGGAGACCTGCCCGTCGGAGGGGACGGAGCTTTCGAAGGGCCACCAGAACTCGACAGCGTCAAAGCCTGCTGCCTTGGCTGCGGCGGGGCGCTGCAGTAGGGGCAGTTCCGTGAGGAGGATGGAGCAGTTCACTGTGTACGTCATCGTAGGTCCTTCCGAGGAGGGCTTTGATCTATCTTCCCTTGCTCACCGGCCTCGTAGCCGTTTCCGCTTTGTGGAATTTAGATTCTGCTTTATGAAAAGTGTAGGGAAGGAGGGGCGGGCGAGTCAAGGGGACTGAAACGAAAGGAGTGCACTGCCAGTTCGGTGGGCACTCGTGGCACGCCGGCCGTGCCACAAAGAACTTGAGGCCGTTAGGCCGGCAGCCGCACGGCACCTGCTGACCATTGACTTCAGGTGCCGCAGGGCTACGGTTATAGATACGCCAGCACGCTCTGGTGAACGGGTGTGCGCCGGGGGCAAGGCGCATGCAGCTACTTGGTCTCGACATTCTTAACCGCTCGCCGGTATCCGAACAGATCGTCTGGCCCGCCGCCGGACGTCCACCTCCATCCATAGGCTGTGTCCGAATGACCGCAAATTTCATCAGAGCTTTAGCAGTTAAGTCATTTGATGTTCCTGACAGGAAGCGTTGCCCTGACAAGGCGGAGTTCGACCTTGTGACCGTGGATGATTACTCGGTGGCACGGCTGATCCTCGCGCCGGGCTGGCGCTGGTCGGAATCCGCCAAGCCGGCCGAGCTGACAACCTTCTGCGAGCACCACCACCTCGGCTACTGCGTCTCAGGGCAGCTGGAGATTGAAACGGCCGAGGGTGCACGGTCCATGATCCACGCGAACGACACGTACGCGCTTCCTCCCGGCCACGACGAATGGGTGGTGGGGGATGAGCCCTTCGTCGCCGTCGAATTCCTCGGCGCCGCCTCGTTCGGCCGGCCGAGAAGCCACGGGATGCACGCGCTCATCTGACTGCTTTTGGTTAGGACGGCGGTCCAAGCGGTCAGGCCGCCGTACCGGCCTGGCGCCTCCTGCCCAGTACTTCCAGGGCGCCCGTTCCGGCCAGGGCAATCGCCAGCGCAAGCATGGCGATGGGACCTGCCCCGCCGTCCGGCCCAAGGGTGGCTGCCAGGATCTGCCGGGCCAGCAAGGCCATCTCGTCCAGGTCGCCCAGATATATGCGCGTGCCAAAAACGTAGTTGACCGAAGTGAACAACGCCGGAACCACCCACAGCAGAACAAGGTCCGCCATCCACACGAGGACGCGGCCGGTGGGGCGGAGGCCGCACCACGCCAACGCTAAACCCACCAGTGCCGCCGGCAACCAGTGCGCCACCGCAGGCACCAAAGGGGAAACATTCCCTACGTCGCTCAGGTTCACAACCCACTCGACGGCCCACGAGACCACGGGCACCGCCATGAGGCCTACGCCCAATGCGGCCCGTGCCCGGGACCGTGCCGCGAGGAGAAACAGCGCCACCAGGCTGGCGGCGACGGCGGCGCCCACCCCGGCCAGCACGCCGGCGAAATAGAGGGCGGACGTCGAACCCGGCGCCAGTCCGGCCCGGAGGACAGCGAACGCCTGCACGGTTGCCGCGATCTGCACAATGAGAACTCCGGCTGCGACGTTCCACACACGTGCACGCGCCCGGCCAGGCCGCCAGAACCGCAGGGCAAACCCAGCCGCTGCTCCACCCACTGTCATCAGGGCAACGAGGGTAGTGAGCTCGTATTGGCTCAGCGGAAGCAGCGATACGGGCATCTCCGCCGGCAGCACTTCCCGACCCCAAAGATTCTGCAGTGGAAGCCGCGCGCCGGTAACCAGCCAGGGGGCAAGGCCCAGCAACCCCGCCAGGACACCTATCAGCACGCCGGTCCACTCAACAGAACCTCTGTTTTCGGGCTGATCGGAAGGGTACGTAGGTGCGGCGTCAGTCGACGGGGTGTGGTCAGGGCTGGCGTGGCTCAAGGTGGCTCCCCCGCTACAGGTGTCCAGCGCACTTATGGCGAACGCTGGGCGGTGATTGCTTCTGGACTAAGCGCCATACTACAGCGATTGGATTTATCCGCGCCCTGGGACGCCCGTCTTCGGTGACTCCCGCTGCTCCGGCGTTGTGAGCAGCGCCAGGGAAGCGGAGACGGAGTGGTCAGGTTTCTCGGGCGGGGTGGTGTAGGCACGAAGCACCAGCAGGGACTTTCCTACCAGTTCCACGGTCTCATTAGCGTGGAGGAGGCCGGTGTCCGCGTGTTCACCGGCTGTGTCGATGAGTTGCTCCCAGCTGGGCGGGTATTCTGCGCTGGGCAGCGTAAAAACCACCGGATCGTCGCCCGAATTGCAGTACAGCAGGAAATTGTGGTCACGGATCATGCGGCCGCGGTGGTCCTTGCCCACCGCCGCGCCGTTGTAGAACACACCCAGGGCCCTGGCGAGGGGGTTGTCCCAGAGCGGTGAGTCCTGGCAGTAGGCGTTGTTGTTGCCCAGTTGGCTGCGCCGGGAGCGGGCAGGGCAGTGCCGGTCCAAACGGGAAAGTGCGCGGGGTGCCGGCCATGCCGGCAAAGGGCGAATTACGACGGCGGCCGTGCGCCGCCGTCGTACTGCTAGCCGCGGATGATAGGGATCCTCCGCCGCTCGGAGGCACCCTGGTCAGGCAGCGGCACGCGGACCTCGAGAATGCCGTCCCTGTAAGTGGCCTTCACCTCGGCCTGGTCAGCAGCGCCAGGGAGGGTGATGGAGCGGGAGAAGGTGCCGTAGCGGAATTCCGAGCGGTACCCTTCCTTGCCTGTGTGCTCCGATTTCTCCTCGTGCCGGACCGTGATGCGCAACTGGTCTCCGGTCAAGGTGATGTCCACGTCCTTATCCGGGTCGATGCCGGGAACCTCGGCCTTGATCACCAGCGTTCCGTTTTCCTTGTACTCCTCGGTCCGGAGCCACGGATCAAGGTCCCCTTCAAAGAAGCGCCGGAGAGGTTCAGTGATGTCTGAACCGGTCCGCCGCAGAATGCTGTTGTTCATTTCCACAACTCCTTTCGATCAATTCGGCGTAACCCGCGGACCGGACCCTTGGTATTCAAAGGTGCCGGCTCACGGTGGCGGCCCCTCGTGCTGGGGCCGCTATCACCTGCTGCCCCCGTTGCGGCAGCAGGTGGTCTTAGCACCCGTGCGGACGTAGGTCTTGGGGGGGGAGATGGAGGATGCCAGCGTTCGCTTTCATGGAAGTGGCTCTTTTGGGCTGCTTGGTGGCCGACTGCTTTGCCACCGATAAGTTACCCAAGCAGGGCGGCTGCATCACGCCTGTCAGCGAACTTTCTACGTCAAGGCGGTGGATTCCGGTTCTTGTCGTCCTCATGCTGCACACTGTCTCCATGACCTTTGCGAATGTGGGAAGTCTCGGAACTAAGCCCGGCCAGCGCGACGCCGTCGTGTCCATCCTGCTTCGGCCCATGGCCGGGCTGAAGGAGGCAGGCTGCCTGCTGTACGAGGTGGGCGTCAATGACGAGGCGCCGGACACGGTATTTGTGTCCGAACTCTGGAAATCACCGGAAGCGCACCGGGCCTCACTTCAGCTGGACAGTGTGCGGGCAGCCATCGCCGAGGCGATGCCCTTGCTCTCCGGTGAGATGGGCGGCAACCAATTCACCGTGCTGGGGTCGCCACTGCGCTGAACCGCGCCTTGCGCGGCGCTGCTGCCGCGCACCCCTGTCCCTCGCGCGCGCCAGCAGCTAGGCTCTCGGGCATCGGCTGGACCTGGACCATCGACTGGACTTTGACGAACGGGGTAAGGGACTCACATGAAACCGCTGCCTGCACTTGAACTTGTTGCCCGGCTGGAAGATGCCGAGTGGCTCGATCCCGTGGCCAAGAATGTCCGGAAAGTAGTAAAACGCACGATCCGTCCGCAGTGGGCCCGCGACATCCTGCACGGAGTGCCCATCGGCCACCCGGTTCATCCACTCGCTGTTCAGGTTCCCCTGGGTTCGTGGATTTCAGCTGCCGTTCTCGATGCGCTGCCGGGCAACGACCGGGCAGCAACGCTGCTGATCGGCGTCGGAACTGCCTCTGCTGTGCCTTCCGCAGTGGCAGGCTTCATGGACTGGTCGCAGCTGCACAGCCAGCAGCAGCGGGTGGGCCTGGTCCATGCGGCAGCCAACATTACCGCCGTTAGCCTCTACAGCGCTTCGCTCGTGGCGCGGGCAAATGGGCAGCAGGGCGCAGGCAAGGTGCTCGCCTACATGGGTTTGGGAGTTGTCAGTTTTGGCGGCTTCCTGGGTGGCCATCTCAGCTACCGCCAGGCGGCCGGTGTGAACCACAGCGAGGACATTCCCCACCGCTTCCCCAGCGGGTGGCAGGCCCTCGCCCCGTTGGAGGACCTGCCGGAGGGCAAGCTCCACAAGCGGGTGGTGGCCGGACTCCCGTTGCTCGTATTGAGGGAGGCGCAGACGGTCAACGTGCTGTCCGACGTCTGCAGCCACCTCTCCGGTCCCCTTCACGAGGGCAAGCTAAAGGGCGGCAGCCCTAACGACGACGGCGACCCGTGCGTGGTTTGCCCGTGGCACGGCAGCACTTTCTCACTGCGGTCCGGCGAGGTCCAGGCAGGGCCGGCCACCGCCAGGCAGCCGCGGTTTGAAACCCGCGTCACGGGCGGGCTGGTGGAAGTGAACCTTCCCGGCGCTGACTGACTTTGGTCGTGCGGCTGAAGTGAGTTGCTCAGGCGTGAAGCGGACACAGCGGCCATACGCCTGGCGCCATATTTCCGGCACCCCCGGCGTGAGAGAGCACCTTAGCTAACTACGTAGTCCACAAGAACCGCTTCAAAGTAGCTCCTTTCCGCGGGCAGAAGACCCGGTGGCCAGTGGGGTGGTTCCCAGTCGGGGCGTTCGCTTTTGTAGTGCCGGCCGGTGGGGGAGATCCAGCCGGGTGGTTCGTTTTTGGTTGCTGTTGTGGGTGTCCAGGTGCCGTGGTGTTTGAGGCGGTGGTGTTTTGGGCAGAGTTGGGCCAGGTTGCTGATTCCGGTGGTTCCGCCGTGGTGCCAGGCGTGGAGGTGGTCGGTGTCGTTGTCCGGGGAGTTGTTGTTGCAGCCGGGGAAGGTGCATTTTCCGTCCCGCAGCCGCAGTGCCTGCTTCATGGCTTTGGTGAGCCGGTAGCTGGTCCGGCCGATTTCCAGTGGTGCCCCGTCCCTGGGATCCACG
>JBKJVX010000130.1:0-10137 GCA_046717065.1 Arthrobacter sp.
TAAGACATTATCGTCGACGTCGCCGTCCAACTCGCCGCCGTAGCATGGGTGGCCTAGCCGGGAGGAAACTAAGGGGGAGCGGACGACGGCGGGTGCCTCCCGCCGTCGTCCGCTTGCCTTTTCAACACGGAGTCACTTCCGGCCCAATAATCGCCGGATATGGGGCCGAAAGTGACTCGTGTTGAAAAGGCAAGCAGACGACGGCGGGAGGCGCCCGCCGTCGTCCGCTCCCCCTTAGTGTCCTCCCGGCTAGGCCACCCTTGCTCCGGCGGCGAGTTGGACGGCGACGTCGACGATCATGTCTTCCTGTCCTCCGACGTAGCCGGCTTTGCCGATTTCTTCGAGGATCTGCCACGCAGGGACGCCGTAGCGTTCCGCGGCGCGTTCTGCGTGGATGAGGAAGGAGGAGTAGACCCCGGCATAGCCCTGCATGATGGAGGCACGGTCCATGATGGGCATGCGCGTGATGATGGGTTTGACGACGTCTTCGGCTGCTGCCATCACCCCGTGGACGTCCACTCCTGTGTGGATGCCCAGCCGTTCGAAGGCGGCGGCGAGCACTTCGGTGGGCGAGTTCCCGGCTCCTGCCCCAAGGGCGAGCAGGGTCCCGTCAATCTGTTTGGCCCCGGCGCGGGCAGCATAGACCGAGTTGGCGACGCCGAAGCTGAGGTTCTGGTGGCCGTGGAACCCCACCTGGGCGTCACTGCCGAGTTCAGCAACGAGGGCAGAGACCCGGTCGGAGACGTCTTCCAGGATCAGGGCACCGGCGGAATCGACGACATAGACGCACTGGCAGCCGGCGTCGGCCATGATCCGGGCCTGCTTCGCCAGGTTCTCCGGAGTGGTGCGGTGGGAGAGCATGAGGAAGCCGACGGTTTCCATGCCGAGTTTGCGGGCGTGCTGGAAGTGCTGGATGGAGACATCGGCTTCGGTGCTGTGGGTTGCGATGCGGGCGACGGAGGCGCCGGCGTCGCGGGCTTGGTTCAGGTCGTGGATGGTGCCAAGGCCCGGGAGCATGAGCACAGCGATTTTGGCGTTTTTGGCTTCGTCGACGGCGGCGCGGACCAGATCCAGTTCCGGGGTGAGGGAGAACCCATAGTTGAAGGAGGAGCCGCCGAGTCCGTCGCCGTGGGTGACCTCAATGACTTCGACTTTGGCGTAGTCAAGGGCACGGACCACCGAGCGGACGTGGGCTTCAGTGAATTTGTGGCTCATCGCGTGCGAGCCGTCCCGCAGGGTTGTGTCCGTCAACCGGACGCTCAGGTTTTGGGTCACGGTCATGGTTATGCTCCTACGGTCGTTGAAGGGACGGCGGCGTCCATGCGCTCGGCCAGCAGATCCGCTGTCCGGGTGGCCGCCGCGGTGATGATGTCCAGATTGCCTGCATACTCAGGCAGGTAGTCTGCTGCGCCCTTTACCTGGACCCAGACCCCGACGCGGCCGTTGCCATTCCAGTCCTCGCGGGCGGCATCGAACTGGGGCTCGACGCGCAGCGAGTACCCCGGGACGTAGTCTTGGATGCTGGCCACGGCCTCGTCAATCGCGGCCCGGATCTTGTCCTGCAGGTCGCCGGGTTCTGCGGCCTGGGCGGGGATCGCGGCGTAGATGGTGTTGCGCATGATCATGGGCGGTTCCACCGGGTTGATGATAATGATGGCCTTGCCGCGCTTTGCCCCGCCGACCTCTTCCAGGGCCTTGGCCGTGGTTTCGGTGAATTCGTCTACGTTGGCCCGGGTTCCAGGGCCGGCGGACTTGGAGGCGATGGAGGCGACGATCTCTGCGTAGTCAACGGGAACCACCGAGGAGATCGCGGCGACGATCGGGGTGGTGGCCTGGCCGGCGCAGGTGATCATATTGACGTTCAGGACATCTTCGAGGGCGTCCAGGTTCACCACCGGGCACAGGTACGGACCGACGGCGGCCGGGGTCAGGTCGATTGCGTGGATCCCGGCTGCTTTGTACTTGGGTGCGTTGGCTTCGTGGGCCTTTGCGGAGGTGCATTCGAAGACGAAGTCGGGAAGTTCGTCCTGGGCCAGGAGCCAGTCCACGCCCTCTGCGGACGTGGTGATGCCGAGGCGCGCGGCACGGGCGAGCCCGTCCGAGGCCGGATCCACCCCGATCATGTATTTGACTTCGAGGTTGTTGCTGCGGCGCATGATTTTGAACATCAGGTCGGTGCCGATGTTGCCTGAGCCGACGATCGCGGCGGTTTTCTTGGCCATGGGAGGGTCCTTAGTGGGTGAAGTGGATAGTCAGTGAGCCCAGCGGACCGAAATCCGCGACGGCCGTGGTTCCGGCCGTGACCGGCTCGGCTTTGGTGAACGAGCCGGGGAGGATCAGCTGCCCGGCTTCGAGCGCCACGCCCTGCTCACCGAGGACGTTGGCCAGCCACATGAGCGGGGCGATGGGATCGCCCATGACGTCCGCGCCGGTACCGGAGCCGGTGACACCTCCGTCGATCACCAGGGAACAGGTGACGTCCAGCAGGGCGGAGGGATCGACGTCAAGGGGCTGGGTCCCGACGGCGATGGCGCCGCAGGAGGCGTTGTCCGCGACCGTGTCCACGAGTTTGATGTCCCAGTTGGTGATGCGGGAATCGATGATTTCGATCGCTGGGTAAACGGCGTCGATCGCTGCCGCGGCCTGTTCCAGGGTGATGCCCGGGCCCTGCAGGGAATGTTTGAGTACAAAGCCTAATTCCGGTTCGACCTTGGGCTGGATGAACCCTGCCACGGGAATCTTCGCGCCGTCACGGTGGACCATGTCTTCGAAGAAAAACCCGAAATCCGGGGAATCAACACCAAGCTGCCGCTGTATCGCCAGGGATGTCAGCCCGACCTTCCGGCCGGCCAGCACCCGTCCCGCTCCTAGGTGATGCTCAAGCTGGGCGGTCTGCACGTAATAGGCATCGGCCAAGTTCATGCCGTCCACCCTGTCCCGCACGGGGGCGACAGGTACCAGGGACTCGGTGGCTGCCAGCAGTTCGGCTGCGAACCCGTCGAGTGTTTCGGTGCGGGAGGGCTGTGTCGTGGCGGTCATTATTTAACCACCGCCGTCGTTACGCCAAAGCCCGCAATGAATTCGGGAATGGGCCGGTAGTACTCCGAGGTGACGGTGTACTCGCCGGCCGCGCGCAGCGCGTTGTAGGCTGCCACCCAGTTGCGGACCTCGTGGGCGGAGTTGCCGGCGGTGGCCGCCATGTCCGCTGCGGTCCAGGTGTCCAGTTTTTCGAGCTCACCGGAGGCGATGATCGCGAGGAACTCGCGATCCCATTCCGGGTTGAGGTCCATGATGGTCGCCTCGCCCTTCGCAAAGGCTGCGGCCGTGTCGATGACCCGTTGCTGGCGGGCGTTCCGGGCAGCAGCGGTGGGGTGCCGGCCGTTGAGCAGCATTGCCTTCTGCTCCGGTGTGGCGGTGGCGATCTGGGGTACGGGCGGGTCGTGGGATAGTCCGCCTGAGCCGATGATGAGGACCTTCTGGTCCAGCGTCTTGAGGTAGTTTCCGACGGCGGCGCCCAGCTGCCGTACGCGGCGCATGGATGCGAAGGGCGGGGCGACTGAGTTGACGAAGATTGGGATCACCGGTTTCGCGGCGATGGAGCCGAAGAGCACCTCGAGGGGCTGCACCGCACCGTGGTCGATCTCCATTTTGAGGGAGATCGCGGCGTCAAGATCGGCGTCGATGACGGCCTGTGCCAGGTCCTTCGCGATGCCGGTGGGGACGTTCAATGGACCTTCCTCGCTGCCGTAGTCGCCGACGCTCAGCGCCTCATACCCGATGCAGAAGGGGGGCATGAGTTCGTAGAAGAAGCCGTTGTAATGGTCCGGGGCGAAGGAGACCACGAGGTCTGGGTTGAAGTCCTCCACGAACTGGCGGGCGACGGCGAAGGCGGCGTCGACGTCCCTCTGGATTTCCTCGGGCGGGTCGGTGACCTCCAGTAGGGGGCTATGCGACATGGAGACGAGTGCGAGCGTCATTGCTTACTCCTTCCGTGAAAGACATTGCGGCGAGAATGCCGTCGAGGGTTTTTGCGGCGTCCTGGGTGAGGCAGGCTCCTGCGACGAAGCGGTCGGGACGGACGAACACCACAGGGGTGGGGCGCTCGTCGAACCATTTCTTGAGGCGGCCGGTGGTGTCACCGGCGACGACGACGTCTGCCGGGTACCGCTCCTCGCACCAGGCGCGCTGGCTTTCGGGGACGAGGCAGACCAGCTGGGCGCCGAGCTCGTCGAGCCTGGCGAGGTCGGTGTCTGAGAACACGTCCTTTGGGTTGTTTCCCCAGACCAGGACGGTCCACCATTTCCCGGTGACCTCATCCAGCAGGATGTTGTACCCGGCCTTGGTAGTGACCCGGGGTTGCGGGAACTGGACGCCCACCGGGGAGACCTGAGTGTTGGCCGTGCGAGTGGGAATCAGTTTGCTGGTGAGTTTGGCGAGGGCGGAGCCGGGTTTGTGGCTGGTGGGGTCCACCACGACGCCCCTGGTGTAGCGGGGCATGGGCTTGAATTTCATGTCGGAGAAGTAGGACTTCACCTGGGGAAAAAGGTTCAGGCCCGCAGCGATGGCGTCGCGTGAAGCAACCATGGCCGGGTGGGTTACTTTAATGACGTTCCCCAGGGTGAGGGACAAGTCGATCATTGCTTTGGCGTGGTCCCGGCGTTCGACGTCGTAGGTGTCCAGGAGGTCATCGGTGGCCTGGCCCCGGAGGATAGTGGCGAGCTTCCAAGCCAGGTTGGTGGCGTCGCGGACTCCGGAGTTCCAGCCCTGGCCCATCCAGACAGGCATGAGGTGGGCGGCGTCGCCGGCGATCAGGACCTTGCCGCGGCGGAAGGAGCTGGCGATCCGGGCATGGTGGGTGTAGACACGGCGCCGGATGAAGTCTAGGCCGGCAGGGTCCGGTACGTGGTCGGCGAGCAGGGCGTTAACGAAGTCCGGGTCGGTCACCATGGCGTCGGTCTCGCCGTCGAACAGCATGAATTCCCAGCGGCGGATGGCGTGCGGCAGTCCGATGGACACGTAGGGGCGTTTGGGGTCTGCGCCCAGGAACACGTTGGGGGTGCCGAGCGGATCGTTATTGACGTCCACCACCAGCCAGCGGGTGGAGGGGGACTTTCCGTCGAACAGCACGCCCATCCACAGCCGGGTGGCTGATCGGCCGCCTTCGCAGCCCACCACATATTTCGCGTGAATCTGCTTCAGCGCCGTGGTGCCGTCATCGCCTTTGACGTTGATCGTGGCCAGGACGCCGTTGTCGGTTTCACGCAGCGAGAGGACTTCGTGGTTGAACCTGACGTCTACGGTGGCGTGGCGGGACAAGCCCTCAAGCATCGCCTGGTCCACCAGTGGCTGGATAAAAGCGTTTTTGCGCGGCCAGCCGAATTCGTCGGTGGTGGGCGCGTTGGAGGTGAGGACCCGGCCCTTGCCGTTGACCAGCCGCATGATGTGCTGGGGCGTGGTGTGGGGCAGGACGGTGTCGGTGAGCCCGGCGGTCTGGACCGTCCGCAGCGACTCATCATCAATCCCTACCCCGCGTGGGTAGTCGATGAGCTCGGGCAGCGCTTCGAGCAGGGTTACGTCCTGGCCGTAGGTGCCCAAAAGGTTGGTGAGCATCAGGCCGACGGGGCCAGCGCCGATCACCAGTACGTCGGTGTCAAACTCCATGGTGGTTCTCTGTTCTATGTGTTCGCAGAATGTACAGGGAAGCGGTGGCGCTCAGCGGGCGAGCATGAAGTCGAGGAAGATGCGGTTGAACGTTTCGGGGTCTTCGTACTGGGGCCAGTGGCCGCAGTTCTCCATGACGGCGAGTTCGCCGTTGGGAATGAGCCCTGCAATGCGGCGGCCCTCGTCCACCGGGCCGGAGGGGTCCTTTGTGGTCCAGAGCACCAGCGCCGGCGCCTTGATCTGGCCCAAGGCCTCATCCGTGAGCATGTTCCGTTTCCGGGTTTCAAGGTCCTGCAGGGCCATGTTTGCCTGGCAGGCCTTGAGCCAGTCCGCCTGTTGGAAGATGGCCTGCCGGGTGCGGATCAGGTCGTCCGTCACCATGGCGGGGTCGGCCATAAGCCATTCGAGCCGGGTCTTGACCCGCTCCCATGAAGGGTCCTTGGCGGCTTCCATGGACAGCGTGTACAGCCGCTCCATCACCGCCGGATTAGCCATGGTTCCACCCATGGTGTTCAGCAGGATCCGCTCCACCTTGTCCGGGTAGTCGAGCGCAAACTGCGCGGTAACCCAGCCGCCCAGGGACTCCCCCGTGAGGTAGGCCTTTTCGGCGCGGATGGCCTCCATGAAGCCCAGGAGCTGTTCCATGTAGTGCTTGATCTCCAAGGGGTGGTCCGGCTTGTCGCTATAGCCGTGCCCGATGAAGTCGATGGCCCACACATCGAAGTGCTCCGAGAGTGCCTTCAGGTTTCGCACGTAGGCCTCGGCATGGCCTGTGATGCCATGCATGGCGATCAGTGTTGGCTTGGACGAGTCACCGGCATGCAGGTACCGGGTGCGGTAGGGCCCGGCCTGGATGAAACCTTGGCTGAACTCGGTCTGGGCCAGGTCTGACCAGACGCTTGTGTAGGGGCGGTTCGTCATAGCTTTCCTTCGTATGTTGTAAATAACGCTCGAATATGAGCGATAAGTGCACGATATGGCTAACATCACAGCACGCGGACAGAAGGTCTGTCAACGCTGGGAGGGAATTGCGGTGGTTTCGCGGCGCGGCTGCGGGCCGGGGAGGAGTGCCTAGGCCAGGCGGCTGGCTATGCGCGCGGCCGCCTGGATGATTGCGGGAATAGCGCTCTCAGCCAACTCCTTGCGGGTGGTGATGAGGTTGACGCAGGCAGCGCTTCCCCAGGCTTCCCCCTGGATGGGGGCAGCGAGGCCAAACATGTTCGGCTCCACCTCGCCATACGTCAGCGAGTACCCCTTGGCCCGCGCCTCGAGAACCGGCTCCGCATCATGCTCGGTGGGAGCGGCGCATGAACTGATGGCGTGGCCTGCAGCTCCGCGGTTCAGCGGATGGCGACTGCCTTCGCTGAACGAAATCCGGTAAGTGAGGTTCCGGGGCTCGACGACGGCGAGCGCCACAGCGTCGGATCCCTCCTTCACCAGCAGGGACACGGTCTGCTGGAGCTGTTCCGCCAGTTCGGTCAGGACCGGCACGGCGGCTGCGCGCATAGCGGAGTGGGCAGCGCCGGCAAGGGCGAGAAGGCCGGAGGCGCCGCGGTACCGGTTGTCATCACCGCGATGGATCAGGGCGCTGTCACTGAGGGTGTTCAGGATGCGGTAGGCGATGGTCCGGTGAACCCCCAACTGATCGGCGACATCCTGGATGGCCATCCCCTGCTGGGAGGCAGCGATCATCTTCAGCACGGAAAGGCCCCGGGCAAGGGTTTGGGAGCCGGCCGTGCGCGAGGCAGGGGCTGCAGGTTCGTCGGTCACGAAGACCATCCTAGTGATTTTGCCTGATGGCCCTGGGCGCACCCGAGCAGCCATCTTGACAGCAGGGGTGAGCCCGATCACTATGGTTATTACATTATCGCTCACCTTAGAGCGTTATTTACACACATTCCTTTCTCCTTCTCCTCCAGCCAAAGGCAGACCCCACATGACCAGCTCTCCCACAGCCGCACCCTCTGAGGCGGCCTACCGAAAGCAAATGCGCCGAGTTCTTTTCTCTAGCTACCTCGGCAGTGTCGTGGAGTTCTACGACTTTCTCCTCTATGGCATCGCCGCCAGCCTGGTTTTCGGACAGATCTTCTTCGCCAACATGACCCCCGTGGTGGCTACCATCGCCTCCTTCGGGACCTTGGCGGTCGGATACCTTTCCCGGCCCCTCGGCGGCATTCTTTTCGGCCACTTTGGTGACAAAGTGGGCCGCAAATCCATGCTGATCATCACCATGTCGCTGATGGGCGTGGCCAGTACCCTGATTGGCTTGCTGCCCACCTACGACCAGATCGGCGTCGTTGCTCCCCTGTTGCTGATCTTCCTGCGGCTCGTGCAGGGCCTGGCTGTCGGCGGCGAATGGGGCGGAGCCGCGCTGATGTCACTGGAGCATTCCAAGACGGAACGCCGTGGTTTCGCCGCCAGCGTCACCCACATGGGCGGCCCGTCCGGCGCCCTGCTCGCCACGCTGATCATGACGGGCTTCTCCACCCTGCCCAAGGAGGACTTCCTGACCTGGGGCTGGCGCGTACCGTTCCTGTTCAGTGCGGTGCTGCTCCTCGTTGGGATGTTCGTGCGTTTGAAGGTCACTGAAAGCCCTCTTTTCGCCGCTGCACAGAAGGCAAAGAAGCTGGAACCGAAGAAGAAGGGCAGGTCACCGCTGCTTCTGGTGCTGCGTCGCTACCCGAAAAATGTTGTACTCGCCGCCCTGGGCGGCTCGGCAGCGTTTGTCTTCCAGGGGCTGCTGGCCACCTTCGCCATCACCCTGGCCGTGCAGACCGGGGTGGCGCAAACAACCGTGCTGTTGATGCACGCGGTAGCAACGTTCCTCCACATCTTCACCATTCCGCTCTTCGCCATCCTGTCCGACCGCGTCGGCCGCCGGCCGGTCATGGTCACAGGTGCCATCGCCGGTGCAGTGCTTGCCTTCCCGATCTTCCAAATGCTCGCATCCGGAAACGTCGCCCTGGTCCTGATCGCGTTCCTGATCGGCAACCCGCTCATCCAGGCGTCCATGTACGGGCCCATGGCCGCGTTCATCAGCGAGATGTTTGGTACAGGGGCGCGGTACACGGGCGCTTCGCTGGGATACCAGCTTGCAGCCACGCTGGGCGCCGGCCTGGCACCGTTGAGCGCTGCAAGCCTAATGGCAATGGGCGGCGGAAACCCCGTCTTCATCTCGGTAATGGTCGCCGTGGTCTGCGTCATCAGTGCAGCTGCCATTTACCTCACTAAAGAGTCGTACCGGGCAAACCTCGGTTCCTCCGGGGCTGACGAACCACAGCAAGAACCAGCAGCAGTTGCAGGGAACTGATGGGCCGAATCCAGCATGGAACCGCGGGCAGTGGCCTGAACCCGCGCGTGGTTACCCTGGGAACCGCCGGCGGACCCATGTGGTGGACGGGTGAAGGCGCCGGCCGGCGTTCCGGGATAGCTACCGCCGTGCTCGTCGGGGACCGCGCCTACCTGGTGGATTGCGGACATGGCGTGGGCCGGCAACTGATGCTGGCAGGGATCGGCATTTCATCGATCAAGGGCATCTTCCTGACCCACCTGCATTCGGATCACACGATCGATTTGGGCTCGTTGGCAATATTTGGTTTATACGAGCTGTCGAAGGGTGACCGAATCAAGGTCCTGGGGCCAGGAGACAGGGGCATGCTCCCGCCGGTTTCCAAACGGGCATACCAGGCACCCCCACCGATTTTCCCCGCGAGGCCAACACCTGGCACTGCCTCCCTTTTCGAATCCATCCTGCAGGGCTACGCCACGGACCTGAACGACAGGATCTTTGACACCCTCCGGCCCTCCCCCTACGAGTTCTTCGACGTCCAAGACATCAGCATTCCCGATGGCATCGGATACCACCCCAATGCCAACCCCACCCCGGACATGAAACCCTTCGAGATCTTTGCTGACGGGGTTGTTACCGTCACGGCCACGCTGGTCCGCCACGCACCCATAGCGCCGGCCTTCGCCTTCCGGTTTGATACAGCCGAAGGATCCGTCACCATCTCCGGAGACACCGGACCCTGCCGCAACCTGGTACGGCTGGCCGCCGGAACTGATCTGCTGATGCATGAGGCGATCGACGTCGACTGGATTTACCGGGACCGGCCGGGCGTCCCTGCTGATTTCGTCCAGGCGGCAATAGACCACCACAACAATGCGCACACCTCGGTTGCTGATTGCGTCCGGATCGCCACGGAAGCTGGCGCCAGGGCATTGGCCCTCCACCATCTGGTACCAGGGACCAGTCCCAGGGAAACGTGGCTGCGCGGGGCCAAAGACTTCGATGGAACTTATCTGGTCCCGGACGACCTTGACGAGATTTCCTTTGCCCGAAGTTCTCTAGTCCACCGGTAGCAGCAAGGACACATGGAAGCGGAAGACACGAGGAAAGCGGACGCCCGCGGGAGGCAACCCCCCTAGGGGCGGTTATGTTTTGAGGGCGTTTGTTAACCCACAGGTGCCCCAGGG
>JBKJVX010000131.1:0-17102 GCA_046717065.1 Arthrobacter sp.
ACGTTGCCCAGGCCGACGTCCTGATCACGACGGCGGCCGTCCCCGGCAGGCGCGCTCCCCTCCTGGTCACCACTGAGATGGTGCAGGGCATGCGGGCCGGGTCCGTCGTCATCGACCTCGCCGCTGAGTCCGGCGGAAACGTGGAAGCGGTGGTGCCAGGGCAGGACATTCCCGTTCCCACGGCCAACGGCTCCGGCTACGTCACCCTGGTGGGCCTGAAGGACGCACCCTCCGCGATGGCGTCAGACGCCTCCCGCTTGTACGCCAAAAACGTGGCCAACCTGCTGGCCCTGATGATCCGGGACGGTGCCTTGGCGCCCGACTTCGACGACGAGGTGCTGGCAGGCTCCTGCCTGACACACGACGGCTCGGTCCGGCACCAGCCCACCGCGGAACTGCTGGCCGCCAGGGCCGGCAGCCGGCGGGAAGGGGTTCTCTGATGGACGGGATGAGCCTGCTGACCATCACGGTCCTGGCCGTGTTTGTCGGCTTTGAGGTGGTTTCCAAGGTTTCCAGCACCCTGCACACGCCGCTGATGTCCGGCGCGAACGCCATCCACGGGATCATCCTGGTCGGTGCCATTATTGTTGCCGGCCAGGCAGCCGACCCGTGGGTGCTCGCAGTGGCCCTCCTCGCCGTCGTCCTGGCCACCGCGAACCTTGTGGGAGGTTTTGTGGTGACCGACCGGATGCTGCACATGTTCCATGCGCGCAAGCAAGTGGCACGTAAAGAGGGCGCGGGGAAGGTGAAAGGCAGGTGAGCCTCCTCGACCCCGTGTGGACATCGCTCCTGTACCTTGCCGCCGCCGTCTTTTTCATCCTGGCGCTGCGCGGCCTCAGCTCGCCCCGCACCGCCCGCCGGGGAAACCTCATCGGCGCACTCGGTGCCCTGATCGCCGTCGTCACCGTCTTCCTGTCCTCGCGGCTGGAGAACATCCCGTGGATCCTGGCCGCGATAGTGGTCGGATCAGCGGTGGCTGCCCCTGTGGCGCGGCGGGTCAAAATGACGCAGATGCCGCAATTGGTGGCGCTCTTCAACGGCGTGGGCGGCGGTGCTGCGGCGCTGGTGGCGCTCCTGGAACTCAGCCATGCAGACGATCCCTGGGTCCGCCTCGCGATTGTGTTCACCCTGCTGGTGGGTGCCGTTTCCTTTGCGGGCTCCGGGGTCACGTTCGCGAAGCTGCAGGAACTGATGTCCACCCGGCCGGTGGTGTTCAAGGGGCTTCCGGCGGTGATGGGCGCGGTGCTGCTCGCGGCGGTGGCAGCCGGCGCCACTGTCATCCTCACCGGTTCCGCCGCGCTCGCGGTGCTGCTCCTGGTCCTGGGGCTCGCTGCCGGGGTCCTCCTGGTGCTGCCCGTGGGCGGCGCGGACGTCCCCATCGTTATCTCGCTGCTGAACGCCTTCACCGGACTGGCCGTGGCGGCGTCGGGCGTGGTGCTGGGCAATGTGCTGCTCGTGGTGGCGGGCACGCTGGTGGGCGCCTCGGGTACCATCCTGACCCGCGCCATGGCAGCGGCAATGGGCCGCAGCGTTGCCGGCATCTTGTTCGGTGCCTTCCGGGGAGGTTCGACGGCGGGGTCCACGGCCGTGAGCGAGCGTCCGGTACGCTCTTCCAGCGCTGAGGACGTGGCGGTGCTCCTGGGCTACGCGCAACGCGTGATCATCGTTCCCGGCTATGGCCTGGCCGTGGCGCAGGGCCAGCACACAGCGGCAGAGTTGGCCCAGGCGCTGGAGGCCCGGGGCATCGAGGTGGATTTTGCCATCCATCCCGTGGCCGGCCGGATGCCCGGGCACATGAACGTGCTCCTGGCCGAAGCCAACGTGCCGTACGAATCGCTCAAGGAGATGGGCGAGATCAACCCGCAGTTCAAGACCGCGGATGTTGCGCTGGTGGTGGGTGCCAATGACGTAGTTAACCCGGCGGCAAAGACCTCCTCGGGGTCGCCCATTTACGGCATGCCCATCCTGGAAGTTGCCGATGCCCGGCAGGTGGTCTTCCTGAAACGGTCCATGCGGCCGGGCTTCGCCGGGATTGAGAACGACCTGCTCTACGAACCCCAGACCTCCCTGCTCTTCGGCGACGCCAAGGACTCCCTCGCCCAGGTTCTCGGAGCAGTAAAAACGCTGTAGCCGCCAGGCTGATGACCTGCTCTTGGCAGGCAGGCTAGTCTTCTGTGAGAAGTAGCCTTTCCATTCGCCACCGAAGGACGCCATGACTGCCAACTCCAATGCCCCTCAACGCGCAGCCATCATCATCAACCCTGCCAAGCCGGTGGACATCGATGTGCGCGAACTGGCAGCCAAGCACAGCGCCGAAAACGGCTGGGGCGAAACGCTCTGGTTCGAAACCACCAAGGAGGACCCCGGCGTCGGCCAGGCGAAGGAAGCCCTCGCGCAGGGGGCCGACATCGTCATCGCCGGCGGCGGCGACGGGACGGTCCGCTGCGTGGCCGAAGTACTCTCCGGGGGCAATATACCCATGGGCTTGCTTCCTTTGGGCACCGGCAACCTGCTGGCCCGCAACCTCGGCATGGATGTCACGGATTACGACGGCGCAATGGCCGGTGCGTTCGCCGGCACCGAGCGGAAGATCGACGTCGTCCGTGCCCGCCGGAGCGACCCCGAGAAGGAGCAGCTCTTCCTGGTGATGGCCGGTGTGGGGTACGACGCCACCATCATGGCCGATACCGATGAGGAGCTGAAGCACAAGGTGGGCTGGCTGGCCTACGTGGATGCCGGCATCCGCAACCTGCCGGGCAAACCTGTCAAGGCAACCATCGTGATCGACGGCCAGCAGGCCGTGCGCCGCGGGGTCCGCAGCGTCATGGTGGGCAACTGCGGCAAGGTCCAGGGCGGCCTGGAAATCTTTCCTGAAGCCAAGATGGATGACGGGTTGCTCGACGTTGCGGTGCTGGCTCCCCACCATGGCCGGCTGGGCTGGCTCTCGGTGGTGGCCGGAATGATTGGCAAGGGCCGGGGCAAGGACACCGCCGTGGAGTACTTCCAGGGCAAGACCGTGGAAATTACCCTGGAGCACAATGACGACTACCAGCTGGACGGCGACCACGAGGGCCAGGGCAAGCACGTCCTGATGTCCCTGGACCCGGGCGCACTCACCATCCGGATGTAACTAGTTGGGCGTGCCGTCCGCCCGCTGGTGCGACAGGATTTCGGCGAGCTCTGCGAGCCGGTGGGCCCGGGCTGACTCCGCCGGCGTGAACGGCTCCCCGGGCCGGGCGAAGATGATGGGGCCGTGCCAGGCGGTGGGGATCTTGAGCCGGGTGCCGGCGTCGTCCTTTTCCAGGGCGGCCGCCGCAGGGGTGAGGATCCGCGCCCGGAGCAGCTCCGCCACCGCCAGCGGAAGTTCGTCCGGTGCGTCCGCGATCCGCGCCGCAAGGCTGAGGGCCCTGGTCTGCCCGTCCGCCATGGCCAACGCGGTGGTGGGCCAGACGTGCAAGCGGGTGCCGCCGCCGTCGTGCAGCGCGTCCAGGATCCCGCGCTCGCCAATGTGCCCAGGGGCTGAGAGGACAAACTCGTCCAACACCCCGTCCGCCACCGGATGCACGTGGATGCTCAGGATGTTGGTTCCGCTGCGGGCCAGCGCCTGGGTGACCTTTTGCAGGGAACCCGGCTCATCCCGCAGGACTGTGCGGGCGCGCCACAGCGCAGGTGCCGCCCCCAGCTTCCTTCGATGGCGCAGCGCCGGGGCGTGAAGCCAGCCGCGCAGCATCCGGGCCGCTGAGGGCTCGGCCACCCAGATCACCAGGACCGTGGCGGTCAGGGTGAGCACCAGTACCTTGGCCACATAGGGCAGGTGGGTTTCGACCACCAGGGCGTGCACCAGGAGTTCGATGGGCAGCATCACTGCCACGTTGGCCAGGGTCAGGCGCGCCTTGGGCGGTTCGGGCATCAGGCCGCAGACCTCACAGCTTAATTCAGCCGCGGGTGTGTTCGGTACGGGAGGCTTCATGCCTCAAGCATCAGGGGGAGCTGTTTCAGCGGTGTTGCCCCGCGGTTCCATTCATGGGAACGCCCGGGCCGGCTTCGGAGGGCCCCGACGTAGGATTTAGCAGGAACGTCAGCGCGGCCGCCCGTCAGAGTCCACCCGCAGGAAGGCCCTCCGTTCGTGAAGATGCTCGCTGATATGTTCAGCATTGGTCCCGGCAACAAGGACCACCACCCCGCACTGAGGTGCGCCGTGGGCGTCTTCGTTCCGCTTCTCACGCTGGTGCTGCTGGGCCGGCTGGACCTGGCAATCTTCGCGTCCTTCGGCGCCTTCACCGGAATCTACGGCCGCGGCGAACCCCACGGAACGCGGTTCGCGCTCCAACTGCGGGCCGGGCTGCTGATGCTCGCAGTCATTCTCCTTGCCACACTGGCGGCGAGGGCAGCGGCGGCCCTCGAACTGGACGGCACCGGCACAGCGTGGCTCCTGGTTCCCGCCACCACCCTGGTGGCAGGCGCCTGCTCATTGATCATTTCCTGGTGGCGGATGCGTCCGGCCGGCTCGCTGTTCCACATCTTCGCTTTCGCGGCGATCGCTTCCATCCCGAACCAGCCTCCGCTGTGGCAGGCCATGCTGGTGGCCGTCCTCACCACAGTGTTCTGCCTGCTGGTCGGCTTCTCCTCCAGGATCCTTCCCAGCCACCGGACCCCCTGGATCCGGCCGCGGTCCGTCCGCCGCACGCCCAACGAAAAACGGGCCGCCTGGTTGGAGGGCCTCGGCTACCTCATCGCCGCCGGGCTGGCCGGGACCCTGGCCACCTGGGCCGGCCAGTTGCTGGGCTTCGGGCACAACTACTGGGCCATGGTGGCCGCCGTTGTGCCGCTGGTGGGACACACCACCCGGCACCGCATCCGCCGCGGCGTCCAGCGCATCATCGGCACGGTCCTGGGCCTGGTGATCCTGGCCGGGATTGTGCTGCTGGACCTGGAACCCTGGCAGACGGTGCTGGTCATGGCACTGTGCCAGTTCGGCGCGGAAATGTTCATCATCCGCCAATACCTGCTGGCCCAGCTTTTCGTTACACCCCTCGCCCTGATTTCCACCCTCCTGGTGGTTCCGTCCCCGCCCGCCATCCTGCTCCGGGACCGCATCATCGAAACGGTGATTGGGGCCGCCGTCGGTATTGCCGTGGTGCTGGCCCCGGAGGTCTGGCGCCGCGTTCGTGAACGGACGACGGCGGAAGTTTAGCGGGTGCGCCGGCCCACGCGGGTGCCGGGGCGGTAAGCTGGGACACGTCCCATTGAACGGAAGCGGGTGTGTGATGGCCAATTCCGCGTCAGGTGATTCGGTGGTGGACAGGATCGTCCGCCTGATTGCCGCCTTCCCCCAGGATGTCCACGCCCTTCAGCTCTCGGAACTCGCGGAACGTGCAGGCCTTCCACTGACCACCACCCACCGGCTGGTCCGCCAGCTCGCCGGCCACGGACTCCTCGAAACCGGACCGGGCGGCACGGTGCGGCCGGGACTTCGGCTGTGGGAGCTGGTCAACCGGACCTCTCCCACCCTTGCGCTCCGGCAGGCGGCGATGCCCTTTATGGAGGACATCCAGCAGGTGCTCAACCAGAACGTGAACCTCGCGGTGCTTGACGGCTGGGAGGCGCTCTTCGTGGAGAGGCTGTCCCGGCGGGGCTCGGTGGCCAACCGGGCCCAGGTGGCAGGCAGGATGCCGGTCCACATTTCTTCTGCCGGGCTGGCGTTGATGGCCCACCAGGACAAGGTCCTCCAGGGGCAGTACCTGGACCAGGTCAGCGACCCTGACGGGAAGGTCAGCCCGGACGATGTCCGCCGGTTGCTGGCCGAAACTGCGCACCAGGGATTCGCCCAGCTGAAGGGCGTGGTGGACCCGGATACCTGGGGTATCGCTGTCCCCGTGCTGCACCGCCGGCAGCGCGCGGTGGCGTCGCTCGGCGTCGTGGTGCCCCTGCGCGAGATGCGCCTGCAGGCGCTGGTGCCGGCGCTGCAGACCGCAGCGCGCGGCATCGCCCGCCGCCTTGCCGATTCCTGACGCGTCGTCCATTCAACGGAATCAAAGTGCCGGCGGTCACTCGGCGTGGCGCACACTGGGTGCCAGACCAGGAAACCCGGCACCGCCCCCGCGGAGCCCGCAACGAAGCGAGACAAGGCCATGGCAGCACGAAGAATCATCACCACCCAGGTGGCCATCATGGGAGCCGGACCTGCGGGGCTGATGCTCTCCCACCTGCTGGCGAAATCGGGCATCGACTCCACCGTCATCGAGGTCCGCAGCCATAAAGAGATCTCCGAAACGGTCCGCGCCGGCATCCTGGAGCATGGCACCGTCAACATGCTGATGGACAGCGGCGTCTCGGACCGGGTGCTGCGCGACGGCGACCGGCACGACGGCATCGAATTGCGCTTCAATGGCGAGAGCCACCGAGTCGACTTCAAGGAGCTGGTGGGGGAGTCCGTGTGGCTGTACCCGCAAACGGACGTTTTCCTTGACCTCGCCGCCCGCCGGAAGGCCGACGGCGGCGACGTCCGCTACAGCGTCACGGACACCTCCGTCCACGACCTTGAGGGCAAGCCAAAGGTCTGGTTCACCGACGACGGGGGCGTGGAATACGAGATCCAGGCGGACTTCCTGGTGGGCGCGGACGGCTCCCGCAGCCACTGCCGGTTCCAGATCCCCGAGGCGCACCGCAAATGGTACTTCCACGAATACCCCTTCGCCTGGTTCGGCATCCTGGCCGAAGCCCCCCGCAGTTCCGACGAGTTGATCTATGCCAACTCCGCCAACGGGTTCGCCCTGATCAGCCAGCGCACCGAGACCGTCCAGCGGATGTACTTCCAGTGCGACCCCAAGGAAAACGTTGCCGAGTGGGACGATGACCGGATCTGGGCCGAGTTCCGGAGCAGGGTCAACGGCAACGGCTTCGAGCTGAAGGAGGGCCCGGTCATCGAGAAGATGGTCCTGCCGTTCCGCAGCTTCGTCCACACCCCCATGCGGTACGGCAACATGTTCCTGGCCGGGGACGCCGCACACACCGTGCCGCCCACCGGCGCCAAGGGCCTGAACCTGGCGATCCATGACGTCAAGGTCCTCTTCGAAGGACTCGACAGCCACTACAACTCCGGCTCCGGCCGCCTGCTGGAGGCCTACAGCGACCGTGCCCTGGAGCGGGTGTGGAAGGCGCAGCAGTTCTCCTACTGGATGACCACCATGCTGCACACCCCTACCGACGCCGATGACTTCTCCCGCGCCCGCCAGCTCGGAGAACTGCATTCGGTCGTCTCTTCCCGCCACGGCATGGCCTACCTCGCCGAGGCGTACACCGGCTGGCCGGGCCAGGCCTGACAAAGCTCCGGGGCGTACGACGCGGGGCTGGCGCCGCTCAGGCGGCAGGTCGCCGTCGTACGCGGTGGCGGAGAACGCCTCAGGGTGCCAGCAGTCGCCGGACTGCTGCCGCAATGGCTGCTGCGTCAGGCTGCTCGTCCCGCCTGACCGTGAGCAAGTGGAGCAGCACGCCGTCGCCGTAGTCGGCAACGTCCCGGGCCCGGGCGGGCGCATCAGCTATGCCCAACACGGCGAGGGCCTGTTCGAGGCCGCCCACCAGCCGGAAGTGCCCGGCTGTTACTGATTCGGGCTGGTCCAGCGAGAGGGCCAACCGGGCGCGGGTGAGGCCCGCATGTTGTCCGGCCAGGGCCAACACCAGGGCGGCAAGTTGGGCAGCAAGCTCCCCAATGGTCTGCGGCGGGCCGGCCGGTCCCTCGTCCTGCAGGAGCGCGGCGTCCAGCTCCAGCAGACGGTCCAGCACCGCTTCGACCAAGGCCGCGCGGTTCCGGTAGTAGTTGGAGGTGGTGCCTTCAGGCAGTTTGGCCGCTGCATCAACCGCCCGGTGGGTGAGGCCCTTCATCCCCTTATCTGCCACCACTATCAGGGCGGCATCCATCAGTTCTGTACGGCGGTCAGGCATGGGCCCAAGTGTATGACCCCTCGTATTCACTACAAAAGTAGTAGAATCGCGTCATGGAAACAATCTCGATTGTTGGCGGCGGCATTGCCGGCCTGGCACTGGCCTCCTGCCTGGACCGGGACCGCTTCGACGTGAGCGTGTACGAGAAGCGGCCCGAGCTGCCAACCGTGGGCAATGCGCTGGGGATGTGGCCGAACGCCCAGCGTGCGCTCGCCCGGATCGGGGTGCTCGAGGAGGCGCGGGCCGTCAGTCCCGTGATCGGCAGCGGGTGGGTCCGCAACGCCGCTGGCGAGCCCTGGGTCACTGTCAACGGCGGGGACATGTTCGCGATTTCCCGGGTTGACCTGCTGCGGCTGCTTGATGCAGCAGTACCCGGGACGGTGCGCCGGGTAACGGGTAATGTCCGGGCGCTTCCGGCCGAGGGCGGCCTGGTGGTAGGGGCGGACGGCGTGCATAGCATGATGCGCCGGGAGGTGTGGGGCGCCCGCACCGCTGCCAGACTCACGCCATACCTTGCCCTGCGCGGGACTCTCGATTCCCGGGTCAACCCGGACGCGGTGGGAGAGTACTGGGGCCGCGGGGACTTGTTCGGCCTCGCCGCTGCGCAGGATGGGTTGTTCTGGTACGCCAGCTACCGGTCCGGGCTGGGCCCCTATGGAATTGACGCTGCGTCAGCCTTGGAGCAGGCCCGGAAGCGCTACGCCGGGCATGCGCCGGCCATACGCCGTGTGCTCGCTGCCGCTACGCCTGAAGGCATCCTGGTGCAGCGGATCTGGACAGCTCCCCGTCTCAAATCCTTCGTCCGCGGCAGGTTTGTGCTCATCGGCGACGCCGCGCACGCCATGGCCCCCAGCCTCGGCCGTGGCGCCTGTGAGTCGTTGGTGGACGCGGTAACCCTGGCTGATTTCCTCAACACACTGCCCATGGATGAGGCACTCCGTGCCTACGACCGGCGGCGCGTGCTGCGGACTGGCGCCTTGAGCCTGATGTCCTCGGCGCTGGCGCGCGTCGCCCTGGCGGATGGTGCCCAACCGCTGCGTGACGGCCTGCTAAGGCTTGCCCGACGGCGGAACCAGCGCGCCGTCGCTGGCAACAGTTCCGGCGGCTGATCAGCGAACGGCAGCTGCCGGTTGGGTGGTGTCCTCGGCGGGCACAGGGGCGCCGGCGGGGGTGGGCCCGGCGGGTGCGGCAGGCGAAATGCCCGGCAGCCGCTTCTTTTTTGACCCGCGCCGGCGAGACCGACCGTAGACGAGATACATCGTGACGCCGGTGATGACCATCAGGAGCACGGTGTAGACGAAGGTATTGGCCACGCCTTCCACGCCCTCGGCCCCGTCCGTGTTGGCCTTGATGACCAGGCCGAGGGGCTGGACCAGCGGGTGGGCAAGGAAGATGGCTGTGTCGTAGTCGTCCAGCAGGCTGTTGAAGTTCAGGGCCGTGATGGCGGCGGCCGCGGGCAGCACCAGCGGCAGGAGGATCCGCCGGAACACGTAGAGGGTTTTGGCGCCCATGATGGCTGCCGCTTCCTCAAGCGACGCGTTAACCGAGGCGAAGGATGCCTTGAGCATGCGAAGCGTAAACGGGATCTTTACGGTGACAAAAGCGATCAGCAGAATCACGGTGGTTCCGGTAAGAACAGCCCCGCCCACCAGCGGATTCGGATGGTCGTAACTGATGATGAGGCCCAGGGCCAGAAGGGCTGACGGCAGGACCCAGGGGATGTGCAGCAGGTATTCGAAGACAACCGACACCCAGTTCCTGTACTTCTGCAGCAGCCGGGCCACGAAGAGCAGGCCGCCGACGGCGATCAGGGCGGCCAGCGCGCTGTACACCACACTGACGACGAATGGACGCAACCCGGACTGCTGGGTAAGGACCCGGACATAGTTGTCCAGCGTCAGGTTTCCCAGCGTGAGCTGGCCGGTCTGGATGGCGGCGCCGTCGGCGAATGAATACACAACGATCAGCACCACCGGCAGGGTGTACACGGCAAAGAGCAGGTAGGCCACGGCGTGGACCGCCACGTTTGCCACCGGATTGGTGATGTCCTGCTTCTCCAGGGCTGATGAAACCTTTGACACCGAAAAATAGGTGCCGCCCTTTTCGAGGCGGGACATCACCGCAAGCATCAGGATGGTGGCCACGCCCAGGATGACTGCAAGCAGTGCCGCCAGGTCGCGTGAGGTGGGACTGTTCGTAAACGTCAGGATCATCGGCGTGATCGTTTGGAAATCCCGGCCGCCCAGCACCTGCGGGGCGCTCAGCGCACCCAGACCGGTGAGGAAGGAGAGGATGGTGACGGCGAACAGCGTTGGCTTGAGCATGGGCAGCACAATCCGCCGCAGGATGGTCCAGGTTGAAGCGCCGAGGTTCCTGGCTGCCTCAATGGTCTGGTAATCGATGCCCTTCAGCGCGTTGGCCACAAAGAGCATGTGATTGGTGGTGGTGGCAAAAGTCATCACTACCAGGACGGCGAAGAACCCGGAAAACCACCCCGGGTCCATGGCCGGGAAAACCTTCACGAGCAGGGACGTGACGATTCCTTTGTCCCCGTAGATGAACTTGTAGCCCGCGGCCAGCACGATGCCGCCATAGATGAAGGTGGAGGCGTAGCCGAGGAAGAGGATCCTTGAGCCCCGGATGCGGAAGTAGTGCGTCACCAGGACAATAAATATGCCCACCAGGTTCACGGTGATGGACAGGGCGACGGCGAGCAGGAAGCTGTTTCCCAGGGCTTTCATGGCGCGTTGGGAAGAGAAGAGCTTCTCCGCAGCGCGTCCCGAAAAATTGCCGTCCGGGAAGAAGGTGGCGATCAGGACGTTGACGTTTGGCCACACCAGGAACGCAGCGATGAACCACGTGAGGACAACCCCGACAACCAGGACGAAGGGGGAGCGGGCCATGCTGCGGACCGATGTCCCGCCCATCACAGGGATACCGCCTGGTCTTCCCGCTTGAGTACGGCACCGGTCCCGGGATGGTACTGGAGCACGTGGGCGGGCTGAAGGTAGATGGTGGTCTCAGTGCCCGGCTCAGGATGGGCACCGCCGTCTTCCTTCACGAGCAGGCGGATGTCCGCGCCATGGCTCCGCACCACATAGCGGCTGTGAAGGCCGTGGTACGTGCGGGACGTCACCGTACCGGGAAGTCCGACGGCGGCACTCCCGTCCGCTGACGGGTTCAGCGATGCCTTTTCCACGCGGAGGTAGGAATTGGCATCCGTGCTGAGCCCCGCACCTGACAGCCGGTTAAGTTCCGCCACGAACTCAGGCGTCAGGGCGGAGCTGTCCCCGATGAAGTTGCACACGAACTCGGTGGCGGAGTGATCATAAATCTCCTGCGGGGTTCCCACCTGCTCCACTACGCCTTTGTTGAAGACAGCCACGCGGTCGCTCATCGCCAATGCCTCGTCCTGGTCATGCGTGACGTAGACAGTGGTGATCCCGAACTCGCTTTGCAGGTCCTTCAGTTGCTGCCGCAACTGATGCCGGAGCTTGGCGTCAAGGTTGGACAAAGGTTCATCCAGCAGCAGGATTTTGGGCCGCAGCACGAGTGCCCGCGCCACCGCCACCCGCTGCTGCTGGCCGCCGGAAAGTTCAGCCACGTTCTTGGACAACTGCTCATCGCTGAGCTCCACCCGTCCGGCAATGTCCCGGACCAGGCGGTCACTGTCCGCTGGTTTCTCCTTCCGCACCCGCAACCCGAAGGCAATGTTCTCCCACACGCTCATGCTGGGGAACAGGGCATAGTTTTGGAAGACCATGCCCACCTGTCTTTTGTCGCTGTGAAGCCGGGTCACGTCCTTGCCATCCACCTGGACTGTCCCCGCCGAGGGCTGGATGAAACCTGCCAGGGTGCGTAACGCCGTCGTTTTGCCGCAGCCTGAAGGCCCCAGCAAGGTGAAGAACTCGCCAGGCCGGACGTGCAGGTCCAGATGCGGAATGGCGGTGAAGTCACCAAAGGATACTGTGATGTTGTCCAAGCGGATCATGGCAAAACCTGTCTGGTGAAGCGGGTGGGAGGGCCGGATGCCGCGGGCTACGTCATGTACTCGAGCTCGATCTTCTCCACCCAGGCGCCCATGTTCTCCTGCACGAATTCCCAGTCGATGTCCTGCTGCTTGAGGTCCGCGAAGAAGGCCACCACCTCGGGGTTGGCCACCGCTTCGGCGGACTTGTTGACCGGCATGGAGTTGAACTGCTTTGCGAACTCGCCCTGGACCTCGGCGCTGCCGAACCAGTCGATGAACTTCTGCGCCTGTTCCTTCTTTTCAGTGCCCTTAACCAGGGCGATTTGCTCGACGGCAAGTGGAACCCCAACGGAAGGAATCACGGTTTCAACGTTGACGCTGAAGGACTTTTCACGCTCGGCGATGATCGAGGACGGCATCTGGCCCATGTCCACTTCGCCCGATGCAATGCGGGCAAAGAGGTCGGTCTTGGCAACCGCGGGGCTCCCGTTCTGGAAGTACTGCTCCACCTGCTTCCAGCCTTCATCAGAAATGCCCAAGTCGCCTGAGTCATCCCGGTAGCGGCTCAGGATTCCGGCGAAAACCAGCTGTGCAGTGGCAGTGCCCAAGCCGGTGACGCGCTCGTAGCGGGCCTTGAACTCATCCTTGGTCCAGAGGTCCGTCCAGTCCTGCGGGGCGGCGTCCTTGGAAACCTTGTCCGAGTTGTAGCCCAGGAGGATGGCCTGCTTGACCAGCGGCCAGTAGGCCTCGCCGTCGCCCAGTTCCTTGTCCACTTCCCCGGCCCAGGCAGGCTCGTACGGCTCAAGGGCGTCTTCGGCCTTAATCTGTGAGAAGTACATGTTGTTCAACCCGAACGCAACGTCCGCGATGGGGTTGTTCTTCTCGGCGATCAGCTTGTTAGTGGCGTCTGCGCCGCCGGCACCGACAATCTCGATCTTGAAGCCTGCCTCGGCAGCCTTTTTGGTCCACCACTCGCCGCGGCCTTCGCCGTTGGAGTTGGTGTAGACAACAAGGGTTTCCCCCGAACCCCCTGCCGGGGCCGAAGAGGCTTCACCGGAGGCCGCTGGTGTTGCTGTGCCCCCGCCGCATCCGGCGAGAAGGGTGGCGGCGACGGCCGCGGCAACCAATGTCTGCAATTTACGCACGATCAGGACTCATTTCTGGACTGGAATCGGAGCATGTCCGGCAAGCCTATAGCCGGGCATGGCGAAAGTCGGGCCTTATTGCTATCGATTCGATAAACAGCCCGACTGTCCACCGTGGTCCAGCGAGGGAAACGCCCGGCGCCGGGCGGGCAAACCTGGGATTAACGTTCGCCGGGGTGCCGCTGCCGGTCGTCTGGGAAGGCAGAATGGGTGGGACGGCGGTCCTGCCTTTGCCCCAGTCCTGCTTATGCGTCAGTCCTTTTGCAGCGTGTCCGTGAGGTGATGGGTGGGGATCCGGTCCCTGTCATAGGTGATCTCGGTGTAGCCGTGGGGCTCAGGTTTGCCGGAGGCGTTGAGGTTGACGAAGACGATCTCTTCGATGGTGAGGATGCTCTGGCGGGTGATCATGTTCCGGACTTCGGCGCGCATCGTCAGGGAGGTCCGGCCGAACCGTGTGGCCGTCAGCCCCATTTCAATCAGGTCGCCCTGCACCGCAGAGCTGACGAAGTTGATTTCCGAGATGTACTTGGTGACGGCACGCCCGTTACCGAGCTGGAGGATGGCGTAGATGGCCGCTTCCTCATCGATCCACTTCAGCAGGCTGCCGCCGAAAAGGGTGCCGTTGGCGTTGAGGTCCTCGGGCCGGACCCACTTTCGGGTGCGGAAGGTGATGTCTGCTGATTCCATAGCCCGAGGTTAGCCGAGCCGTGCGGGCGGCACAGAGTGTGACGGATCCCCGCGCCACCCACCGCTCCTGCTACGCCATGGCGGTATGTGCAGCGCTGCGGGCATGGATGCTCTTGGCGTAGCAGTAGGAGTGCGCAACGCCAATGTAGGGGCCAAAGTTGGGTACCGGCTCGAAGCCGGAGTTCTGGTAGAAGTTCCGCCCGTCAGGTTGGGCGGAGCCGGCTTCCGCTTTGATGCGGGTGATTCCCTGCTTGAAGGCCTCGGCTTCCAGCGCTGCCAGAATGGAGCTCGCCACTCCTGATCCCCGGGTGTAGGGGAGAACGTACAAACGCTTTATTTCTGCTGTCCTGTCATCGAGGAGCCGTAAACCGCCGCAGCCCACGGGCTGGCCGGATCCCTTGTCATAGGCCACCAGGAACACTGCGCAGTCAGCGCCCGACGGCGGGGTGCCGGGTTCGTGGTCAGGGGTACCAAAGCGGGCATCGAGTTCGGCTTGTTGGGCACGGCGCAGGTCCGCGCCCACCGGGTTGGACCAGGTGACCTGCCGGATGTTCAGGCGCGGGTTGGTCTGCATGTCTGCCTCGATTCGCGGAAGGGATATGCAAATCAAGGCTAGGGGGCTCTGGTTACGCTGGTGTTTCTCCTCGGTAAGCGCTCGAATAACGCCAACGGCCAGACTCGCTTGGCTGTCTAGATACCAGCGGATCTAGAATGTTTGCATGCGTACCACCGGTAATGAAGGCTCTGGCTATTGGTACGGCCCTGACGGCCAGCTGAATTACAGTGCGGCAGTACTGAAGTCCCTGCGGGATTATCGGGCCGCTGAGACCACCGTCCGGCGTTCTACCCGCGACTCCATGGGTATGGGTGAAACGGACATCCTCGCCCTGCGCTACCTCTTGCGCGTCCAGGCTGCGGGCGAGGCGACAGCACCAAAGGATCTAAGCCGATTCCTGGGAATCACCAGCGCCTCCACCACCACGCTGATTGACAGGCTTGTGCGGAGCGGACATGTGCGGCGGGAAGCCCACCCTACGGACCGGCGCTCCGTGGTGGTGGTTCCAACCGTTGAATCCGACAAGGAAGTCCGCGTGACCCTTGGCGCGATGCACCACCGCATGATGGCCGTTGCTGAGGGGTTGAGCGCCGACGAGGCGCATGTTGTCATCGACTTCCTCCAACGAATGACTAATGCCTTGCAGGACGTTGATGAAGGGCCCGCCCAGAACTAACTAGCCGGACTAGCTAGATCGGCTAGTAATATGTATGCTTACGATCAATCCTGAAATTACTTCGGCTGGAGTCGTGAGTGCATTGGCAACTTTTACTGAGCTTGGTGCCTCGAATGCCTGCGCCAACAGGCTGTCGCTGGACCCTGCGGGGCAGCTGAACAGCGCGTGGCCTGGAGCCCCCTTGCACTGCGGAACAACCATGGAACTGGTGACGCCTGCTGTGGGGCCGGTCGCCGTCGGCTACACCTTCGAGCCGGACGACGGCGGTCCCGTCCGGCTTCCTCCTGTCTGGCGCTGCGGCTGCGGCTTTCAGCTCGACGCCTGGATCCGGTCCCCTTATGCTTCCCGCGAGCAGGTTGGTGATCCGGGAGAAGCCCATACCGCGGCCCTCTCCGCATGAGTTCCGCCGCAGCAGCGCCACTGCAGAAGAGCGCCCCCCTTCTTTCCGGGATGTCCCTGGTGGCGGACCGTTACCTCAAGGAACGCTTGGGCCGGGGCTCACTGGCTGAGGTTTTCCGTGCTGCCGACCCTGCGGGTGGTCCCGATGTCGCCATCAAGGTGGCCGTTGGCGGCTCCGAAAAGCACTTCGGGAGGATCCGCAATGAAGCAGAAGTCCTGGCAGCACTTAAGCACCCCTCCATCATCAGGTTCATCGCCCAAGGCGTGATGCCCGCCGGGACACAGCTCGCCGGCCGCCCATTCCTTGTTGAGGAACTGGCCCTCGGCGCGAGCCTTGCAGAGGCAGCCCGCACCGGCCTGCCCGGCGCCGGTGATGTTGCGGGTTGGGCGTACGGCCTCTTTGGGGCCCTTGCGCATCTGCATGGGCAGGGAATGGTCCACCGTGACATCAAGCCCGCCAACCTGATGCTCAGCGGCCTGCGGAGGAGTCCGGTACGGATCATCGATTTCGGCATCGCGGCTGCCGCCGGCTCGGCTCCGGAGCCGGGTATCTCGTCAGGAACGGTGCACTACATGAGTCCGGAGCAGGCGGCGGGCGGGTCGGCACGGACCTCGTCGGACGTCTACGCCATGGGCCTGGTCCTGTTGGAGCTTCTCACGGGGTCCAAAGCCTTTCCCGGCACCGCCATCGAGTCCCTGGTGGCGAGGACCCTCCGCAGCCCGGTCATCCCTGACTCCCTCGGTCCCGGATGGGGCAGCTTTTTGGGGGCCCTTACGGCGATGGACGGCGATGCCCGGCCGACGGCGGCTGAGGCGGCTGTTATGGCTGGACGGCTTGTGCCCGCGGTACCAGTTGTGGAGAGCCATAGTCAGTGCCGAAAAATGGCCGTGTTCCCGGCCCGCCGGATCAGTCAGCTGGTCTAGGGCCCTTCCACATTGCGTCCGGTAGGGTCCTGAGCTGTGGGATCGGCAAGTGCCAGGCCGCCCACCGGGCTGCCGTCCCAGTGGATCAGCCTCCACCCGCTGTCCGGGTCACCCTCAAGCGCCACAATCCCGGTGTTGGCCAAAGCATGTTTCGCGGCGAACTCGTGGTCCGCGTCCTCGGCCCGCCGTCCGGCCCAAGTGCGGATGGCTGCGCCGTGGCTGACAACTGCTGCCGTGGCCTGATCCCCGGAGGCGCGTTCCAGAACCCGGGCGATGGCGGTATCAAACCGTTCGAAGAAGTCGTGGCCGTCAGGTCCGGCCGGCATCCGCTGGTCAAGATCTCCGGCGGCCCAGGAAAACACCGTGCCCATGTACCGTTTGTGGGACTCGTGGTCGGTCAGCTTTTCCAGTGACCCGGCCTCGATTTCGTGGAGGCCCTCCATGACGTCGACGTCCAGGCTGTGCAGCCGGCCCAACGGTGCCGCGGTGATCTGGGTTCTAACCAGGGTGGAGGCGTAGAGGGCCTCAATCGGCTCGTTCGCCAACGAACGGGCCAGGGCTTCGGCCTGCCGCTCACCCAGTTCAGTAAGCCCGGGACCGGGGTGGGCGGTGTCCAGTTGGCCAAGCACGTTGCCCGGAGTTTGTCCGTGGCGGATCAGAAGCAGCTTCATTCCTCCAGTTTCGCACCTTGAAACATGCCGCCGTCCCGGCCACAAGCTGGCAGGAATGCAGGAGGGCGGCCCGGCCCCCCCCCCCCCCCGCCCCCCCGGGGGAATTTAATAAAGGTGGGGAACCATTGGTGGG
>JBKJVX010000132.1:0-3550 GCA_046717065.1 Arthrobacter sp.
AGGAACTCGTTGTCCTCGCGCAGGGCCTCCAGTGCCTCTTCCAGCGAGCCCGGAGCCTTCGGGATGTCCTTGGCTTCCTCGGCGGGCAGCTCGTAGAGGTCCTTGTCGATCGGAGCCGGCGGTTCGATGCGGTTGCGGATGCCGTCAATGCCGGCCATCAGCTGGGCAGCAAAGGCCAGGTACGGGTTGGACGAGGGGTCCGGAGCGCGGAACTCGATGCGCTTGGCCTTGGGGTTGGAACCCGTGATGGGGATACGGATACCGGCGGAACGGTTGCCCTGCGAGTAAACCATGTTGACCGGAGCTTCGAAGCCCTTGACCAGGCGGCGGTAGGAGTTCACCGTCGGGTTGGTGAAGGCCAGGACGGCCGAGGAGTGCTTCAGCAGGCCGCCGATGTACCAGCGGGCCATGTCGGACCGGCCGGCGTACCCCTTCTCGTCGTAGAACAGCGGCTCGCCGCCGTTCCACCGCGACTGGTGGCAGTGCATGCCGGAGCCGTTGTCGCCGAAGACCGGCTTGGGCATAAACGTCACGGACTTGCCCCAGGCGTCTGCGGTGTTCTTGATGACGTACTTGAACTTCTGCAGGTCATCGGCAGCGTGGGTCAGAGTGGTTAACTTGTAGTTGATCTCAGCCTGTCCTGCGGAGCCAACTTCGTGGTGGCTGCGCTCGACCTCGAGGCCGGCTTCGTCCAGGGCGACGCACATGGCGTCGCGCAGGTCAGCCTGCTTGTCCGTGGGGGAGACCGGGAAGTAGCCGCCCTTGACGGGGGTCTTGTAACCGAGGTTTCCGCCCTCTTCCTCGCGGCCGGTGTTCCAGTGGGCTTCCTCGGAATCGATCTTGTAGAAGCTGCCCTGCGGGGAGGACTGGTACTGGACGTTGTCGAACACGAAGAATTCGGCTTCGGGAGCGAAGAAAGCGGTGTCAGCGATGCCGGTGGAGGCCAGGTAGGCTTCGGCCTTCTCAGCCACGCCGCGGGGGTCGCGGTGGTAGGGATCGCCGGTGCGGGGATTGACGATGGAGAAGTTCAGCGCGAGGGTCTTCTCCATGCGAAACGTGTCCAGGAACGCAGTGGTGACGTCCGGGATCAGCTGCATGTCGGATTCGGCGATGCCCTGGAAACCGCGGATGGAGGATCCGTCGAAGAGCTGGCCGTTGATGAAGAAGTCGGCGTCAACGCTCTTGGCCGGGACGTTGAAGTGCTGCTGGACACCCGGAAGGTCGGTGAAACGGATATCGACGAATTTAATGTCTTCGTCTTTGATGAACTTGAGGACCTCGTCCGCAGTCTTGAACATCTATGCTCCTAACGCATATGTAACTATCTGGCGTGAAAGCCATCTGATCCAGCGCAATCCAAAGCAGGGAAACGCCGCAGTGTTTCCCTGCTGAAGTACCCGCTGCACATGTCTGCCGGTGGATTTGCTTGAAACTGCTAACAGCCTATGGACGCGGCATTTCCCGTCCGTGTCCGCATTGTTTCGGGCAGGTTACAGAATGCCCTGATATGGCAAGGCTATCCGCCGTCCACACTGTGGTCTAACCGCTTCCACAGTGTGGGCGAAGGAACCGAAGTAAACTTGGACGGTGGTAGATCGCAAAGACATTGGCTCCTGGCTCACCGGCCCTGACACCTCGGGCATCTCCAAGTATCCGGGTGAGCGGCTTGGGCTGCCGGAGTCCGGATCCGGCTCCATTGCCCGGTCCGGGCGCAGAATCATCGCGATCATGATCGACTGGGGCATTGCCTTGCTCATCAGCAACTTCGCCTTCGGGGGCGACGCCTGGGCCACCCTGGCGATTTTCGCCGTCGAACAAATCCTCCTGGTGGGCACGCTTGGCTACAGCATCGGGCACCGCGCCGCCGGCATCCACGTGGTGAAAGCCGGCGGCGGAGCGCCGGGACCGCTGGCCGCGGTGGTGAGGTCGTTGCTGCTTTGCCTGGTGGTTCCCGCCGTCATCTTCGATCCGGACCACCGCGGCCTTCACGACAAGGCGATGGACACGCTGCTCCTGCGCCGGTAGGAGCCCGGGGATTCAGACGCGGCTGGTTTCCTTCGCTGCCGGAGCCTCGGCTGCGGCAGCCGCGAGGTACCCCCGCTTGCCGGCCCAGCGCTCAAACCAGAGGGTGGCAAACGGGAAGACGGCGGAAAGGCCTGCGAAGAGGGCCACCACGAACGGCCAGCGCTGCAGCCGCCAAAGTGCCAGCGCCGCGATCCCGTAGCCCACAAACAAGGCGCCGTGGACGGGCCCGGCCACCTGCACGCCAATTTCCGTGGTGCCGGCGATCCATTTGAAGTACATGCCCGCCAGAAGCGCCGCCCAGCTGAACGCTTCGGCGATCGCGAGAATCCGGAAGGCGCGGAGCACGGCATTCCTCACGGAAGATTCCACCTGGTCCTGTTTCGCCTTGTCCTGTGTGGCCTGGTCCTGTTCCACTTTGTCCTGTCCTGTCGTCGGTATTGCGCCGTTTGCCGGCCATAAAAAAGCCCCGGTCCCGGCTCATGGCCGGAAACCGGGGCGTGTGCTCTAGCGTCCGCGGTTGGGGCGGGCTTTGTAGGGGTCGATGCCCTTGGGGATGGGGAGACGGTTGCCCAGCGAAGCGATGCGCTTGGACACGGCATTCACCTCAAGCTTGGTCAGTTCCTTCTTCAGCTTGCCCATCTTCTTCGCTACCTGGCTGATGGGAACCTGGCCCTCGCCGCGGCCGCTCTCAATGACATGCACAGTGACGTTGGGAAGGATCCGTGCCAGGCGCTTGCGTTCCGCGTCCAGCAGCGGCTTCACACGGTGCGTGGGGCCTTCGCTGACCAGTACGACGCCGGGACGGCCGATGGCGCGGAACACGGCGTCCTGCGTGCGCGGGTTGACGGCGACGGGCTGTTCCTCGGTGATCCAGCCGCGCCGAAGCGTTCCCAGAGCAGCGCCGGAGGCGCCAGGCTGGTTTTCGATCTGGGCGAAAGCCGCGCGTTCCGCGCGCCGCGAGAGGATCAGCGTGGCTCCCAGCAGGCCCAGCGGGATACCGATGATCAGGCCCGTGATCCAGTTTTCAAGCCAGAAGCCCACCAGGAAGCTGACAGCCACAACGCCGAGGAAAACCAGCAGCATAAGCCACGGCACCATGGGGTCGTGGCGGCGGGTCATGGTGAAGACCTCGCCGATCTGCTTGAGCCGGCTGGGCTTCTTGACCTTTGCTTCTTTTGGCTTGCGGGAGAAGAGGCCACGCTTGACTGCGCTGGAGCCAGACGGAGTGGAGTTGCTGGAATCAGGGGATTTCGCCATAGTGACTTAATTCTACGTGACCAAAGCCCAAGGGCCGGCACCGAAGACTTCCGGTGCCGGCCCTTGGGGGATGAAGAGTTTCCGGGGTCAGGAGTGGGCTGCGAGGAGGGAGCTGGCTTCCTGGCGGGTGGTGCCGGAGGTCTCGATGTGGGCCAGTTCTGCCGGGATGTCCCAGCCCTTCTTGCGCATCGCTGTGGCCCAGAGCCGGCCGGCGCGGTAGGAGGACCGGACAAGCGGGCCACTCATCACGCCGAGGAACCCGATCTCG
>JBKJVX010000133.1:0-6250 GCA_046717065.1 Arthrobacter sp.
ATCCGGCCCGCGCGGTGGGCAGGATCCTGCTGGCGCATTCGGTGGCCTTCAGCACAGGCGGCGTCCCGCTCCTCTATCTGGGTGACGAGGTGGGCCAGCTGAACGATTACCAGTACGCCCTGGAGGAGGGCCATGAAACGGACAGCCGCTGGGTGCACCGGCCGCGCTATCCCGCGGAGCAGTATGCCCGGCGGAATGACCCAGCTACGCCAGAGGGTGCTGTACACAGCGGCCTTCGGAGGATGATCGCGGTGCGCGCCGGGACTCCTGAACTCGCGGGGACGCATCTGATCGATTTCGCCACCAACAATCCTGCGGTACTGGGTTACCAGCGGCCGGGCGAAACAGGCAGGGAACGCGACGGCGACGCCGGCGGGGAAGGGGCCAGGATCCTGGCCCTTGCCAACTTCAGCGACGAACCGCAGCACCTGCAGGCGGTGACATTCTCCGGTTTCTCAACCACCGCCGTCGACGTCCTCACGGACACAACGCTCCGCCTGGATGACGGCGTCACCCTCGCGCCGCAACAGTTCGTCTGGCTCCGCGTCTCCCCCAAGTAACTCGCACTTAGCGTCGCCAAACGCGCGAATGGCGACGTTAAATGCGACCCAGTTGGGGGCTTGGCGCGCCGCGTGAAACCATACGGATCATGGCCCAGAAAATTGCGTACCAGGGTGAGCCCGGCGCCAACTCCAATATCGCGTGCAAGCAGATGTTCCCCGAGCTGGAGAGCGTGCCCTGCGCGAGCTTTGAGGACGCGTTTGAACTCGTCTCCGATGGTGAGGCGGACCTGGCCATGATCCCCATCGAGAATTCGATCGCCGGCCGGGTGGCGGACATCCACATCCTGCTGCCGCAGTCCAACCTGCAGATCGTGGGCGAGTTTTTCCTGCCGATCCACTTCGACCTCCTGGGCATCCCGGGCAGCACCATCGAGGCCGCCACCGAGGTGCACAGCCACATCCACGCCCTCGGCCAGTGCCGCCGCCTTATCCGCGACCACGGACTGAAGCCCGTCATCGCCGGCGACACCGCCGGTTCCGCCCGCGAAGTCAGTGAGTGGAACGATCCGCGCAAACTGTCCCTCGCTCCCCCGCTGGCCGCGCAGATCTACGGCCTGGAAGTGCTGGCCTCCCGGGTTGAGGACGATCCTTCCAACACCACCCGCTTTGTGGTCCTCGCCCGCGAAGCGGAACTGCCCACCCGCGACGAACTGCCCGGGCCGGCTGTCACCAGCTTTGTGTTCCGCGTCCGCAACGTCCCTTCAGCGCTCTACAAGGCGCTGGGCGGCTTTGCGACCAACGGCGTGAACATGACCCGGCTGGAAAGCTACATGGTGGGCAACGAATTCGCTGCCACGATGTTTATGGCCGACGTCGAGGGCCACCCCGAGGACCTGCCGCTGAAGCTGGCCCTTGAGGAACTGGACTTCTTCACCACCGAAGTGCGGGTTCTCGGCGTTTACCCAGCAGCCGAGTACAGGACAGGTCCGACCGTCACTGCGTGACCGGTGGCGCGGCGCGGCGTCAGCAGTGGTGCGAAAAACTCCCCCAGCCCGGCCGTTGCGGTCAGCGGCAGGACGTTTGCCACGTACTGGTCCGGGCGCACCACCACCACAACGCCGCCGCGGTCCAGGCCGCGGAGTTCAAAGATGTCTGCGGTGGGATCGGTGGCGTACACCTTCTCGTAGTCCGTCAGCTTGAACGGGCCAACCTGCGGCTTGAACACGGCCGGAACGGCACCGATGTCAACGGCCGTGTGCGGCTGCTGGTAAATCACCTTCACGTCGAACCAGGCGTCAGGATCAGCGTCCGACGGCGTCGCGGCCAGGGGCGAGTCCGGTGCGTTTGAAATCCACTCGGCGAAGTCCGCCACACCTGAGGGTTCACCGGGGGTTGCTGCGTCGGCAAAGACGTAGATGCGCCACCGGCCATCGGCCGTGGCGTGGTGGCCAAGGTGCATCGGGTTGGTGTCGCCCACCCGCACAACGGGTGCCGATTTGAAGCGCTTACCCACGGGAAAACCGGTTGCGAGCTCCTGGTGCTTCCCCGGGGCCACGAGCATGGACGGCGAATATTCGGTCATGAACCCGGCCGGGAACTCGGCGGTGCGCACGTAGAAGTCCTCGAGGTCCGAGGGATTCTCGAACTCCTCGGGCTTCTTGGCCATCATTGTTGACCATTCCTTGTCGAAGTCGATGAGGTTCTTCGCCACCACCTGCCGCTCTGCCGAGTAGGTGGACAGCAGGCTTTCCGGGCTGCGCCCCTCGAGCACGTGCCCCAGCTTCCAGGCGATATTGAAGCCGTCCTGCATGGAGACGTTCATGCCCTGGCCTGCCTTGGCGCTGTGGGTGTGGCAGGCATCGCCGGTGATGAACACCCGCGGCGTCCTGGTGCCGCGCTCCTCCGGCAGGACGTCGTCGAACCTGTCCGTGAGCCGGTGGCCCACCTCGTAGACGCTGTGCCACGCTACGTTGCGCACGTCAAGGGTGTACGGATGGAGGATCTCGTTGGCCTTGTGGATGATCTGCTCGATGCTGGTGTTCCGCACGGCGTGGTGGGTGGCCGGATCCACCACGCCCAGGTCCACATACATCCGGAACAGGTGTCCGCCTTCGCGCGGAATCAGCAGGATGCTGCCTTTTTCGCCCTGGATGGCGCACTTGGTGCGAATGTCGGGGAAGTCCGTGACCGCAAGGGTATCCATCACGCCCCACGCATGATTGGCCTGGTCCCCGGCAAGGCGGCAGCCGATCGCTTCGCGCACCTTGCTCCGAGCGCCGTCGGCTCCCACAACATACTTAGCCCGGACGACGCGCTCTTGCCCCTCACTGGGACCGGCGGTGTGGAGCAGCGTTACGGTGACGGGGTACTCCCCCTCCCCCACCTCGAGGCCCCGGAACTCGTAGCCATAGTCGGGCTTCAGGCGGGTAGGCGAGTTGGCCGCAAACTCGGCGAAGTAGTCCAGCACGCGGGCCTGGTTGACGATGAGGTGGGGGAATTCGCTGATGCCGGTGGGGTCATCCGGCGTGCGGGCCGTCCGGATGATGCGGGTGCGGTCCGCAGGGTCTGGCTTCCAGAAGGCCATTTCGGTGATCCGGTACGCCTCCGCGATAATCCGCTCGGCGAAGCCAAAGGCTTGGAAAGTCTCGACACTGCGGGCCTGGATACCGTCGGCCTGGCCAATCGCGAGGCGCCCGGGCCGGCGCTCGATGATGCGCGTAGTGACATTCGGGAACATGGAGAGCTGCGCTGCGGCCAGCATGCCGGCGGGTCCCGTGCCGACGATAAGCACGTCCACTTCGTCCGGGAGTCCGGCAGGGCGGTCAATGCCGACGCCGGCTGCAGGCTTCACCCTGGGGTCGCCGGATACATAACCGTGGTGATGAAACTGCACGGGATTCCTCACTTCATTGTGTGACGGCTGGGTCAGGCTAAATATTCGATAATAGAACTCGAGTTTCCATATGAGAAAAACTCTGCCGTGGAGGAACACTGTACGCCACCTGTGGCATCGACGACAAGGGAGCTGCAAAAGCGTGGCGCTTAGGGGGTTGACGGGCTCCCCCTAGAGGGAGATAGTAATCGTATACGATTTCATACTTCCAAGGAGATGCTTTGGAGCAGGTCAACGGGGACACCCTGGCAGCCGCACGCAAGGTCATTGCAGTGCACATCAACTACCCCAGCCGTGCCGCGCAGCGGGGCCGCACCCCGGCCCAGCCGTCCTACTTCCTGAAGCCGTCGTCGTCGCTCTCCCTTAGCGGCAGCACTGTGGAACGGCCAGCAGGCTGCGAGCTGCTCGGTTACGAGGGCGAGATCGCACTCATTATCGGAAAGGCTGCGCGGCGGGTCGGGATCGACGACGCGTGGAGCCATGTGGCCGGCGTGACCGCCAGCAATGACCTGGGCGTGTACGACCTGCGCTGGGCGGATAAGGGTTCCAATCTCCGGTCCAAGGGCGGCGACGGTTTCACGCCGGTGGGCCCGGCACTGATTGCGGCAGACGCCGTCGACCCCGCCCGGCTGCGGATCCGTACCTGGCTTAACGGGCAGCTGGTCCAGGATGACACCACGGAGGACCTGCTGTTCCCCTTCGCCCGGCTGGTAGCTGACCTGTCCCAGCTGCTCACCCTCGAGGAGGGCGACATCATCCTCACCGGCACTCCCGCCGGCGCTTCCGTCGCCATACCGGGTGACGTCCTGGAGGTGGAGGTCTCAGCCGGGGACCTCACTTCGGGCCGCTTGGTCACCCGGGTGGAAGAAGGTACGACGCCGTTCGCAGACTTTGGTGCCGGGCCCAAGGTTGATGACCTGCAGCGTGAGGAGGCTTGGGGATCGCGCGAAGCCGCGGGGCTGGCTGCCCCTGCCAGCGCCCTTACCCCTGGACTGAAAACCAAACTCGAGTCCGTGGCCACGGCCACCCTGTCGTCCCAGATGCGCAAGCGCGGCCTGAATAACGTGAGCATCGACGGTCTCCAGGCCACCCGCCCGGACCGCCGCGTGGTGGGCCTGGCCCGGACCCTGCGCTACGTTCCCAACCGCGAGGACCTCTTCAAGACCCACGGCGGCGGCTTCAACGCCCAAAAGCAGGCCATCGATTCCGTTAATGAGGGCGAAATCCTGGTGATGGAGGCCCGCGGCGAGAAGGGCACCGGAACCGTTGGAGACATCCTCGCCCTGCGCGCCCAGGTCCGCGGCGCCGCAGCCATCATCACCGACGGCGGCATCCGTGATTACGCCGCCGTGGCCGGGCTGGACATGCCCACCTACTTCGCCAACCCCCACCCCGCCGTGCTGGGCCGCCGCCACATCCCTTGGGACACGGACATCACCATCGCCTGCGGCGGCGCCACCGTGCAGCCGGGCGACATCATCGTGGCCGATTCCGACGGCATCCTCGTGATCCCGCCGGCCATCGCGGAGGAACTCGTGGAGGACTGCATCGCCCAGGAACAGGAAGAAACCTTCATCTTCGAAATGGTCAAGCAGGGCAACAGCGTTGACGGCCTCTACCCGATGAACGCCCAGTGGCAGGCCCGGTACGCGGAATGGAAAGCGGGCCAGACGGATGGCTGAAACTGCAGTTGACCTCGCCGCGGTCACGGCCGCGGCGGGAAGCAAATCCGAACAGGCATACCAGGCCGTCAAGGCCCGCATCGTGGAGGGCACCTACACTCCCGGGTACCGGCTGGTCCTGGGCAGCATCGCCAAGGACCTCGGATTCAGCGTGGTTCCGGTCCGGGAAGCCATCCGCCGGCTGGAGGCCGAGGGACTGGTGACGTTCGAGCGCAATGTTGGCGCCACGGTGGCAGGGATCAACCCCACCGAATACCTCTACACCATGCAGACCCTGAGCATCGTGGAAGGCGCCGCCACCGCCCTGTCGGCACCCCTGATCGACGCGGCGGCGATCGCCCGCGCACGCGCCATCAACGAGGAGATGCGCGAGTGCCTGGAGCATTTCGATCCCGTCCGGTTCACCCGGCTCAACCAGGAATTCCACAGTGTCCTGTTCGAGCACTGCCCCAATCCGCACATCCTGGACCTCGTCCACCGGGGCTGGAACCGGCTGGCATCCCTCCGGTCCTCCACGTTCCGCTTCGTCCCCGGCCGCGCCCACGAATCGGTGGACGAGCACGAAGCGCTCCTGCGGCTGATCGAGGCCGGAGCGGAAGCCGACGAGATCGAGAAAGCAGCCCGCCGGCACCGCTCCGCCACCCTCGACGCCTACCTTGCCCAAGCCAAGCACTAGTAAGGACTTCAACGATGACGACCTCTGCAGAAACCGCCAAGCACTACGTGCCGCAGGACCTTCCCACCCACATCCAGCACTACATCAACGGCCAGTTCGTTGACTCCGTCGGCGGCAAAACCTTCGATGTGCTGGACCCGGTGTCCAACCGGAACTACGCCACCGCCGCAGCAGGCCAAAAAGAGGACATCGACCTGGCCGTGGCCGCCGCCCGTGAAGCGTTCGTGAACGGTCCGTGGCCGAAGATGAAACCCCGCGAACGCGCCCGCGTCCTGAACAGGATCGCCGACGCTGTCGAGGCCCAGGAAGCCCGGCTCGCCGAGCTGGAGACCTTCGACACCGGCCTGCCCATCACCCAAGCCAAGGGCCAGGCCCTGCGCGCGGCGGAGAACTTCCGCTTCTTCGCGGACCTGATCGTGGCCCAGTTCGATGACGCCATGAAGGTCCCCGGCTCGCAGATCAACTACGTGAACCGCAAGCCGATCGGCGTCGCCGG
>JBKJVX010000134.1:0-2540 GCA_046717065.1 Arthrobacter sp.
CGGCCTGGTCCTGGAAATGCTCGCCGGCCCCCTGCCCGGCCTCTACGACCCCGCCGGCTCCGGGCGCATGCTGTTCGCGTTCTTCGCCGCGATGGGCGAGACCGAACGCGAGAACATCCGCGAAGCCACCCTCGAAGGCCTCAACGCGGCCGCCCGCAAGGGAAACCACGGCGGCCGCCCACCGGTCATCACCGACGATATGCTGCACACCGTGCTGCGCCGCCGCGCGAACGGTGAGTCCGTCCAGGACATCCGCCCCGACCTGATCATCCCCACCGGCAAACGCAAAGGCCGCAACCCCAGCCTGGCCAGCATCTACCGGGCGCTCACCGAGTACGAGAAACGCCAGGCCTACCCCGACGCCGTTGACCTGGCCCTCGCCGACTTGGCCACGCTCCAGCCGAGCATCTGACGCGACTGAACGGCCGGGTTACCGCTGGTCAGCCATATCCGCCCGATTTTCGGCGAGTACTGCCGCGACCCCTCCACCATGCCCGCAGCCCGCAAAACCGCCGAAAACAGATTCAGGCCACCCGCCCCGGCGGATCGGTGGATCAAGGCTAAGACCGCCGTGCATACCGTCACGTACTCAGTGCCGCTCTTTATGCTGGGCTACGAAATGAAGCGGAATGGCAGCGGGTAGCGGTAGGGCTCGCCTTTGTTGGCCGCCATACCGGCCAAGATCGACAACACGATATTGGCAACCCAGAGCCCCATCATTGCGAGGCTGAACAGCAGGCCGATGAACGGGATCAGGGAAAAAATCGTGCAGACGATATAGACGGTAACGACCGAAATTTGGAAATTGAGGGCTTCCGCGGACTCCTGCCTGGCGAACCGGCCTCTGTCTTTGAAGTTCAGGTAGACCACCAGCGCCGGGATGAAACCCGCCACCCCACCAAGGTGGGCAAATGTTCCCCACTGCTTGTCCTCGTAGGGATTCAGCTGGTGCGAGGGTGGGGCCACCTGTGGGCGGTACAAGCTTATTGGCACGGTTCCTGCCACAAGCGAGGGCTGGTAAGGGGTCGAGGAAGGGGGAACCGCTGTTTGGTCGGGGAAGGAATCGGAGGAGTGGTTGCTCATGACTTGTCCTGTCAGGTCGATACTGCGTGCGGTTCTGGCTGCTGCCCAGCTACCTGAAAATTCGCAAAAGATACAACTGATCAGCGTTACATGGGAGCGCTTTGGTTTGCTCTTGCGTCTTCTCCGAGGGACGGCCCTATCGATATGCGGTCTTCACATCAACCAGCTGGGCGGGTGACGTCTCCGTGCCGACCGAGATCGCGACACGGTGATATCCGCCGACTTTCGTAGGGGGGTAAAGCGGGCGCGTAGAGGGACTAGCCTTCCATGTATCCGCTTCCCCAACCCGCCAGACGCCGCCACTAGGACCCGTGCAGACTCCCGTCCAGTACGGGTATCCAGGGACCCCCTGGGGTCCGGCACCTGTTGCCCGCCGGCAGATGGTTCCGTCTGTCAGTTCAGCCACGACGATCGAGCTGCCCGCTGGCGCCGTTGCACCTGAGGTTGCCTTAACCTGAACGTTTTTCAGATGCGTTATTCGCTGTTCCTCATGAGTCCAAAAGAAGCACAGGAAATCGGTTGACTTGGTGGGGCTTTGGTAGCAGGGGTCGTAGATTCCCGGAGCAAAACAGCGAAAGCCGTCATCGCGCGGGGAAATTTCCGAGCTGGTACAGCCCTCATTGGTCCTGCCGGCCGAATCGTGTGTATCTGTTGCTGAGGCCAGTGTTCCGTCCCGCCAAGGATCCAAAGTGACAAACTGAGTTGCACCGTTCACGGCTTTCTTCTTTTCCTCGGCCGCCTTTATGGCGGACAGCGACGGCCGGTATAGGAACTGCCGGGCGATGTCAGGCAACGTCATATCACCGACAGTAGTGACCAGCTTTAGCGAAGCGGATACGTAATCAAATTTCTGGGCTACAAACCGCAGTCGGGAGATGGCAGTCTTCGTGCGGCTGCGCATTTGATCGCTCACCGCCACCTTCTTGGTGACGAATGTGAGCGCGCCCTTCTCCAAAGCATCCATGCTGGAGCCAATGCACCCCATGACATTGCTGATCGCTTGAGCTGTGCCCTCAGGGTTGGGAGACGGGGAGAACTCGTGGCTGCACTGTCCCAGAGCCAGCATGGCCACAGCCCCAGCAATGTTTCCTTGCGCCTGGTCCTTCATAGCGTCGTATAGGGCACCAAAAAGTGTGTACTGCCAGCCGAGGCTTACCTGGACCAGAGGTTTGTCCCAGCGGCCGTCAGCATAAAAGTCTTCAAGGTCGCTGCGTGAAAAGCCGAAGTTGTACTCTCCAAAGGGCTGCACGACATAATCATCAGTCAGCTTCTACGGAGTCCCCATTGCGGCCGTGGAGGCCATCTGGAGCATCGTTTCGGGGCCCATAGCACCCCAAAGATCTGACCACACCCAAGCAGGTTTCACAGCAGTGGAAATAATCGCGGCGGATGCCCTGTTCATCTTCAGCTTAGCGACGAGAACGTCATCGTTCTTAGGGTCCTTGCCCCCGCACCAC
>JBKJVX010000135.1:0-7766 GCA_046717065.1 Arthrobacter sp.
CCTTCTTCACCAGGTTCTTGAGCTGGACGAACTCCGGGCCCATCTGGACCTTGGCCTTAATCCAGTCCGGCTTCCGCTCCACCGGGACAGCAGAGTTGCGCTGTTCAACGCGCAAAAGCTTCCGGCCTTCAGGTGCCAATGTCACAGTAGAGCTCCTTCGGGGGTAGCGATCAGGGCGTCTTCATTCTTGCGCAGTTCTTCGGTGATTCTGGAAACGAGGTCAGCCGGGGAGACGTCATAACCGGTTTCCTGGGCAATGGTTGTTACGCCGGCATCGGTTATCCCACAGGCAATAATCTGGGTGTAGGGGGTGAGATCGTTGTTGCAGTTGATGGCGAACCCGTGCATGGTGACGCCCTCGTGGACGCGGATGCCGATGGCGGCAATTTTCCTGTCCGGGCCCTTCGCGTCGGCTGCGATCCAGACCCCTGCCCGGCCCTTGATCCGCACGGCCTGGATGCCATAGTCGGCAAGGACAGTGATGATGACCGACTCGAGGCGTTCGACGTAGTCGCGAATCCCCGCCCGGTTCTTCAGCTTGATGATGGGATACCCCACGAGCTGGCCGGGGCCATGCCACGTGAGCTTGCCGCCGCGGTCTACCGGGACAACTGGCGTGCCGTCGAAGGGCCGTTCGTGATCCTCCGTCCGTTTTCCGGCCGTATAGACCGGGGCGTGTTCGAGGAGGAGTACAGTGCTCGGGGCCTTTCCGGCGACGACGTTGTCGTGGAGTTCACTCTGGATGGCCCAACCGCGGGTGTAGTCGACAAAGTCCGGAGCAAGACCCAGCTGTGAAAACTCAAGAGTCATGGCATCCAGCTTAGACCTTGGGCGCCCACGCACCGGGTTTAGTGCTTAAGCTCACCGTGCACTCCCGGGCCTTGGCGGCAGGGGCTTCCGCACCCTGTGGATAACTTCTGCACGCTGCGCCGGATTCGACTAGACATGGGTCATGGAAGATTTGCAGGGGATAAAGGCCTCCGGTTATGCGGTAGGGCGGTTGCTCGGCCGCGGCGGCAGTTCCTCTGTCTGGCTGGTCCGGGAGGAACGGAGCGGCCGGGAGTTCGCCCTGAAGTACTTCCGCCCGCCCGCCCGCAGGTCGTCCCGGGGAACCGCGATGACCGAAGAAGGTATCCGGCGGGAGATCCGCATCCTGTCCGTCCTGGATCATCCGCACCTGATCAAGGCCTACGACACTGTGGCGCTGGCCGGCGCTGAGGGCCCCGCCGCACTGGTCATGGACTACGCACCAGGCGGCTCCCTCGCCGGCCTGATCGCTGCCAGGGGAAAACTCAGCGTGGGGGAAACAGTGACGGTGCTGACGCCCATCGCCCAGGCCCTGGCGTATTTGCACGGCAAAGGGTTCACCCATGCCGACGTCTCGCCGGGCAACGTCCTGTTCACCGCCCAGGGCAAACCGATGCTGTCCGACGTCGGCATCGCCCGGATGCTGGGTGATCCTGGCTCTGCAGCCGGTGCAGGCACACCCGGATTTCTGGATCCGGCGCCGGTGGACGCAGTCCGGGCCGGCCTTCAGCCCGAACGTGACGTCTATTCAGTGGCCGCGCTCGGCTGGTTCTGCCTCACCGGCCTGCCTCCGCAGCGGACGGCGGACCGGCCGCCCTTGTCCCTCCTGCTCCCGGAGGTCCCCCGGGAACTCGCGGCCGCCCTGGAGTCCGGGCTGAACGAGGACCGTCGGCTCCGGCCTACCGCGGCCTCCCTCGCCACGGCCGTGTACCGGAGCGCATCACCCCTGCCGCTGGACCTGGCGCCTGCAGTCCACCCCACAGTCCTGCCGGAACTGGTAACCCGCCTGCAGGCACCAACTCCCCGCAGGCTCGGAGAGCGGGTCCGCGGGTTGCGGCGCCGGCTGACGACGTCGACATGGTCAGGCCCGTTCGTTGCCGTGGGAAAGCTGCCCTTCAGTGAGTCGAAGGGAGTCACGCCTCCGGCCCACCCTGTGGACCAGGGGAAAGGACGGCACGCCTCGCCGCGGGGTGGGCGGCAGGTGCGGCGGACCGCTTTTGCCGCTGCGACCGCTGCGGCAGTTGCTGCAGCCTGGTGGCTGTCCGGTGCGGGGGTCACCGCCGCAGGACCGGATTCCCCGGCGGAGACGGCTGCCGGGGCAACCACAACCAGCGTCCCCGAACTTCCTCCTGCGGAGACACTCCAGCATGCCGATCCGGTGGAGGCAGCCAGGCAGCAGGCGGCATCACCCGATCCCGCTGTGGCGGTCCACGGCCTCGCGGCGCTGAGGTCGCTGGCCCTCAGCGCGGGCAAGCTGGAACTCCTCGATGAGGTGAACCAGCATGGCTCGGCTGCGGCGGCAGCAGATAGTGGGATCAGCGGACGGCTGCGCCAATCCGGCCGGGTCCTGTCCGGATTCTCCACCACCCTGTCACAAGTGCAGGTGGAGGAGGGCGGAACCGAAGCCGGCGCCGTGGTTGCCGTCACCTCAGCCTCGTCCGCCTATGAGGAAAGGGATGCCCAGGGCGTTGTGACGGCAAGGGGAGACGCCGGTGCCGGGCAACGGCTTCGCCTGGTACTGGTCCTTGTGGACGGCAGGTGGTGGGTCAGCGACATCCTTCCCGGCACCTGATGCCGGCTGCCCAAGGGAGCGGGCAGGCTCCTACTCCTTGCCGGCTAGCCACTGCGCGGCCTGGGCGAGCGTGGGATGCTGCCAGGTGAAACCGGCAGACGAGAGCAGGGCGGGTTCCATGCGCTGGCTGGCGAGGAGCAGTTCGTCGGCAAGGTCGCGCATCACCAGGCGCAGTACCGGGGCCGGAACCCGCAGCGCGGCGGGGCGGTGCAGGGCCTTGGCGAGAGCAGCCACCAGGGCGTTCACGTCTGTGTTCTCGGGTGCGCAGAGGTTGACCGGCCCGGACAGCGGGGACTCCAGCAGGAAGAGGAAAGCTGCCGAAACATCGGGCAGGGTTATCCATGGCCAGTATTGGCGCCCGTTTCCGAGCGGCCCGCCAACCCCCAGCCGGATCAGCGGGAGCAGCCTGCCCAGTGCACCGCCGGAACGGCTGAGGACCACCGCCGTCCGCGGCACCACCACCCGCACACCCGGGGGAGCGGTGGCGGCTGCCGCTTCCCATTCGCCACAGATCCGGGCGAGGGTGCCGGCTCCCTGCGGCGCGTTTTCCCGTAGTACCGTGTTGCCGGCGTCGCCGTAGTACCCGGAGCCGGACTGGCTGATGAAGACAGGGGGCGGGGAACCAAGTTGGCGCATGGCGTGGGTCAGCGTCCGCGTGGAGTCCAGCCGCGAGCTGAGAAGTTCATCAATTCGCCGGCGGGTCCACGGCCTGTCCCCGATACCGGCTCCCGAGAGATTGACGACGGCGTCGGCTTCGGCCAGTGCCTTCGGGTCAAGTTCTCCGGTGGCCGGGTTCCACCGGACGTCCGTTGCCGATGCCGGCTCGCGCCGGACCAGGGACACGACGTCGTGGCCGGCATCGCGGAAGGTAGCTGACATGTGGGTACCGATTAGACCGGAGGCGCCGGCGATAACTATGCGCATGGGGTCCATCACACCACGGCGGACGCAGCGCAGGCACCTCCAACAGGGTTAACCGGGGGTTGACTATGATCAAACGATGACCTCTTCGAGCTACTTCCGTTACCCGCACCTGCACGGCGATCTGGTCACTTTTGTGGCCGAGGATGACGTGTGGATTGCGCCCCTGGATGGAGGGCGCGCTTGGCGCGTCTCCTCGCTCCAGCTGCCCGCCCGCAATCCCCGCTTCACCCCGGACGGACAGAGGTTGGTATGGACGGTGGTGCAGGGAACAGCACCGGAGGCGGTGTCCGCGGCGGTGGACGGCGGCGACTACCGGCAGCTCACCTACTTCGGCCACGGCACCACCCGGGTAAAGGGCTTTACTGCCAAAGGCTCCGTCGTTGTCACCAGCGCCTTCCGCCAGGCCGAAAGCCGCCACACGCACGCCTACAGTGTCCCGCTTGAGGGCGGCTGGGCCGAGGAACTGCCCTTCGGGCCGGTGGAGTCGGTCGCCTTTGGCCCCGAAGTGGGCGATGAGCGCCCGGTAGTCGTGGGCAGCGTGCTGTCACGCGAACCCGCGTGGTGGAAGCGCTACCGCGGAGGCACCGCCGGAAAGCTTTGGCTGGACAACGACGGCAACGGTGAATTTGAACGCCTGCTGCCAGACCTTGACGGCAACCTCGCTGATCCCATGTGGGTGGACGGCCGCATCGCATTCCTGTCCGACCACGAGGGTTACGGCAACCTGTACTCAGTCCTTCCGTATGGAAAGGACCTGCACAGGCACACGGACCACGAGGATTTCTACGTCCGGCATGCCGCGTCCGACGGAAAGCGCATCATCTTTGAGTCCGCGGGTGAGCTCTGGGTTCTTGCTGATCCTGGTTCCGACCCCGTGCGGCTGGACATCACGCTGGGCTCTGCTTCCCAGTCGCGGCGCCCGGCGCTGCTGAACACCAGCAAGCACCTTGCCGCGGCAGTCCCGGACGGCGCCGGGGCGGCCAGCGCGGTGGAAGCCCACGGCACCATCCACTGGCTGCGGCACAAGGACGGGCCTTCCCGCATCATGGAAGCAACACCCGGCGTCCGTGCCCGCCTTCCCAGGCCTCTCGGCGACGGGCGGCTGGCCTACGTGGCGGACCACGACGGCGTCGAAGCGCTGTACATCAAGGACGTTGCCGCGCCGGTGCCCGGCAGAACAACGGAAGCAGGGGTCGTCGGGACATCCACCCCCGCCGCAGAGCCAAGCAGCGGTACTGCTTCAGGGCCCGGACAGGACGAAGCCGCCGTCGCCTTGCCGCAGCCCGTTCCGGCCGCCGGGGCTGCGGTCCTGGCAGGAGCCGGTCCGGCTCCCGCCGTCAGGGATGACCAGCAGGCAGACGTTGCGCCGGAGGACGCCCCCTCAGTCGCCGGGGCTGCCTCCGCAGCAGCAACCCGGATCGCCTTTCCCGGCCCCACCCGCACCAGCTCCCTCGAGGCCAGCCCCGACGGCGGGTGGCTCGCACTGGGTACGTCCTTCGGCGAGGTGTACGCGGCCAATACCCGGACCGGGGAACTGACACTGGTGGCCAGCATCGGTGAAGGTACCGTCACGGATCTGGCCTGGTCGGCGGACTCCCAATGGCTGGTCTGGTCCGAACCCGTGACCTCCTTCGGTTCCCGCAGCCGGCTCCGGCTGGCCAACGTAACAGATCTCGGTTCCGGCCTGGTGGACGTTACCGATGGCCGCTTCTGCGACACCTCACCGGCCTTCACCCCGGACGGAAAGTTCCTGGCGTTCCTGTCCAACCGCAGCTTTGACCCCGTCTACGACGGGCACTCCTTTGACCTTTCCTTCCCCAGCCCCATCAAGCCGTACCTCGTGGCGCTGGCCGCTGACACGCCGTCACCGTTTGGTCCGTCTGTGGATCCGGACGCGGGGGAGGACCTGGCAGGCGACAAAGCCGGGGAACCTCAACAGGAAGCTGCGGCAGCAGCGCCGGAGGTCAGGGTGGATCCGGAGGGGCTCGCCCACCGCGTCATCGGCGTCCCCGTGCCCCAAGGCAACTACACGTCCCTGAAGGCAGCCGACGGCGCACTGCTGTGGCTCGACTGGGCCCTCGCCGGAGTCACCGGCGACGGCAAGGCCAGCCAGGACGACAAAGATGCCCGCCCAAGCCTTGCCCGCTTCGACCTCGCACGCCGGAAACAGTCCACGCTGGTGGAGTCGTTGGACAGCTTCCGGCTCTCCGGCGACCGCACCAAAGTGGTGCTGATCTCCGACAAGCAGGTCAGCGTTGTACCGGCGGACAAGAAGGCTGACGAGGAGTCAGGCGAGCTGGTCAAGGTGGACCTTGGCCGGGTCCGGGTGATGATGGACCCGCTCAGCGTGTGGGGCCAGGCCTTCGACGAGGCATGGCGCCTGCAGCGTGACTTCTTCTGGACTGAAGACATGGCAGGGCAGGATTGGGAGTCCATCTATAAGCGCTACCGTCCGCTCGTGGACCGGCTGGGTTCCCACGACGACCTGGTGGACCTGCTGTGGGAACTGCACGGTGAACTGGGCACCTCCCATGCCTACGTCCGACCAGCACCCGTCACGGAGAACGGAAGCCATGGCCAGGGCCGGCTTGGGGCTGACCTTGCCCTGACAGCGGCTGGCTGGGAGATCACCCACATCCTGGCCGGTGAGTCATCCGATCCCCTCGCAACGTCGCCCCTGACCCGGCCGGGCGTCGGTGCCAAGGCCGGAGATATCCTGCTGGCCATCGACGGCGTTCCGTTGTCCGCGACCGTGACCCCTGCGATGCAGCTTGTGGGGGCGGCCGGCCGGCCGGTGGAGCTGACACTCCTCAACGGCGGAGCGCACGGCGACAGCGCCGGCAGGCAACGGCGGGTCGCCGTCGTACCCGTCAAGGACGAGGAGCGCCTGCGGTACCAGGAATGGGTTGCCTCGAACCGGCGGACCGTCCGGGAGGCCTCGGGAGGCACCTTCGGCTACCTGCACATTCCGGACATGATGGCGAACGGCTGGGCCCAGCTCCACCGCGACCTCGACACCGAAACCGCCTTGGACGGCCTCATTGTGGACGTGCGGCGCAACCGCGGCGGGCACACCTCCCAGCTCGTGGCTGAGCTGATCGGCCGTAAAGTCACCGGCTGGAGCATGCCGCGGGCGGAGAAGCCACGGACTTACCCGCACCACGCGCCGCGCGGGCCGGTCATCATCCTTGCTGATGAGTTTGCCGGGTCCGACGGCGACATCATCACCCAGGTGTCGAAGCTGCGCGGCATCGGTCCCGTCATAGGAACGCGCACCTGGGGCGGCGTGGTGGGCATCGACAACAGGTTTGCCCTGGCGGACGGCACGGGTGTCACCCAGCCGCGGTACGCCACCTGGTTCGGCGGCGGTGTGGGCTGGAGCGTCGAGAACTACGGCGTGGACCCGGACATTGAGGTCACCTATCCGCCGCACGCCTACGCAGCCGGACGGGATCCGCAGCTGGAATACGGCATCGGGGCGCTTAAGGAGATGGTGCAGGAGCTTCCCACCGACCGCCCGCCGGCGCGTGAAGGCTACCGCCGGCTCCGTCCTGCGCCGCTGCCGCCACGCGGCAAGGGGAAGTAACCCCACAGCAGGAAAAAGCCCTGCCCGGCCGGAAACGGCCAGGCAGGGCTTTTTGGCGCTTGGGCGCCGAATCGGCTTAGGCTTCGAGCGTAGCGTCCAAGGTGATGTCGATGCTGGCCAGGGCGCCGGAAACCGGGCAACCGACCTTGGCCTCCGCAGCGATCTTCTGGAACTCGTCTTCGGAAATTCCCGGGATCCGCGCGGACATCGTCAGGTGGCTGCCGGTGATGCCGGTGCCCGGCACGAAGGTGACGTCAGCCTTGGTGTTCACTTCCTCCGGCGCGTGGCCGGCCTGCGCCAGGGCATGGCTGAAGGCCATGGAGAAGCAGGCTGAGTGGGCTGCCGCGATGAGTTCTTCCGGGCTGGTCTTGCCGCTGGCAGCCTCGGTGCGGGCCTTCCACGTGACGTCGTACGTACCCAGGCCGGAGCTGTCCAGCGTGGTGTTTCCGGAACCTGACATCAGGTCGCCGTTCCATACTGTGTGCGCGGTGCGTGTTGCTGCCATAACCACTCCTCAAGTCGATTCGTACCGGGGCAGGCTGGTGCCTGGACCCGCCGTTTCCCATCCTAGGGACTTAGCCCCGTGCATGCACCAGCTGTCCGCTCCCGGTGGATTATGACCATTGGGTTCAACTGCCGACGGCGGCGCACCCAAGG
>JBKJVX010000136.1:0-5430 GCA_046717065.1 Arthrobacter sp.
GGCTGACCGCCACGGCACTCCAGATGACGGCGGCCCGGGTGACGCGCGGGGAAGTCGGTTTACTCACAGGCGGAGGGGCAGGCTCGCTGCGCTGAACCGTGGGCGGGGACTCCGGTGTGGGCGGCACAGCGGCGGGCGGCACGGCGGCGGGTGGCAGGGGTTCTTCGGAGCTCATACCGTCATTGTCCCTCCGCCCGGGCCTTTTGGCGGGACGCCGGCGAACATCCGCAGTTCGGCTGCCTCAAAGAACCGCCTCAACGCAAAAACCCGCCCACCCGCCCCGAACTAGGTGCAGTTCCTGGCGGGTGGACGGGTTACGTGAGGACTGGGCGGTAAGGCCTACTCCTTGCCGAGCCCTGCAGCCGAGGTCTTCTCCCCGGTGACCGCGTTGAGGGCTGTGAGGTCGAAGATGCCGTTGATGTCTGCCTGCTTGGTGGTGCCGGCCTCAACGCCGTCCTTCAGCAGTTTGGGGTAGGTCCCGGCCAGCGGATCCACGGTGAACACGATGTTCCTCAGGGACCGCTCGATCACGTCGGCCTTCAGCTCGGCGCCGGCGGCGTCCTTCAGGGCTGCGTTGATGACCTTGGCCTTCTCATCGGCGGCTGCGCTGTTGAGCCACTGCACGGACTTCACGTGTCCCTTGACCAGGGCCTTGACGGTATCCGGGTGCTCTGCCGCAAACGTCTTGCTCACGATCAGGATGGTTGTGGGGAACTCGCCGGCCTTGCCGGAGAGCGAGCCGTCCCAGAGGTCCTTTTCGTCCACCAGGACCTTCGCGCCGGCGGTCAGCACCAGGCGGGAGGCCCAGGGCTCCGGCAGCCACGCGCCGTCGAGCTTTCCGTCCTGGAACAGTTTCAGGGTCTGCGCGTTTTCGGTGGGGTTGATGGCGACGTCGCCGCTGCCGTCCACGTTGGTCTTGTAGCCCTGCGAGGCGAGCCACGCGCGGAGCGCGACATCCTGCGTGCCGCCAAGCTGCGGGGAGGCGAGCGTCCTGCCCTTGAGGTCCGCCGCGGAGTTGATCTCCGGCTTGACCACCAGCTGGGCGCCGCCGGCGGCTGCGCCGGCAATGATGTGCACCGACTCGCCGGCGCTCTTGACGTAGGAGTTGATTGCCGGGTTCGGGCCGATGTAGGTGGCGTCGATGGCGCCGGCGTTCAGGGCCTCGATGGCGGCGGGTCCGGCGTTGAACACCTGGGTGGTCAGCTTTGTATCGCCGATTTCATCGGCGATGTGGCCCTGGCTGACGCCGACGAGGGCGGGGGCGTGGGTCACGTTGCCAAAGTAGCCGAGCTTCAGTTCTGCGGCCGGGTTGCCGGCGGGTGCGGTCTCCTGGACCGCTGCCGGGGCGCTGTTGTTGTTGACGGCGGAGGCGACGGCGGCGCCGCCGCCCACCAGGGCCAGGATGCCGGCGGCGATGCCGATCTTCAGGCCGAGCGGGCGTTTGGGAGTGGCTGACTGGCCGGCGACGATGCGGGTGGAGCCTGGCTGTTCCGGACTCTTGCTTGAGGGGTCTGACATTGGAAGTTCCTTTGCTGGGGCGGATGCTGAGTTGAGATTACGGAGCACCCGGCAGCGCCACAATGATTCCCGTAGCGGGCGTTCACGGGACGTCGCGAATGCTCAACAGGGCGTAGCGCAGCGTCAAGGAACGTCGTGGGAAGACACAGAACAAGGCTTACGACGGCGTCTCCCGGCTTAGCGGGCGAGGCACGTTTGGCGCGTTGGAAGGGAGCGCCTGCGGATGAAGTGTTCCGCCACAGCGAGGTTGATGACCCAGGCGGCGCCATCAGAACGGCCCTCGTTGTGGCATCCGGTGGGCTGGCGAGGAGCTCGGGCACGATGAGGATCAGGGCCTGGGTTCCCGCGCCGAGGCCGATGGCGTAGGCCCGGGTCATCCACGCACCGTGCCTCGTGAAGTCGCGGCGCAGCCCTCCAGCCCAAATAACCCCGGCACGCTCTCTCACTTGATGCGGCTTTTCCGGCGACCCTCTCTCACTTAACCGTGGTTTTTCGGCGACGCTCTCTCACCCACCGACACGCAACGGCACGCCTGTGGATAACTTCTGCGGCGTCCTGCCGGGAGGAGGCACAATGCCAGCATGCGAAAGCAAGATTTCCTGCCCCCGCCGCTGGCAGAGGCTCCCTTTACCTTCGGTTCGGCCAGGGCGTCCGGCGTCACTCTGGATAGGCTTCGGCGTAAGGATGTAGTCAACGTCGGCCGTGGTCTTTACCGCCCCGCGGATTGGGACTTCGATCTGGAAGGTGCCGCCAGGGCGTTGTCGGCTGCCTCGCCCGGCGCCTGGATTTCACACGTGACCGCGGCCCGGCTCCGCAGTCAACTGCTGCCACCGTGGCTCGCAGATTCCACGGAACTGCATCTCAGCAAGCCGCGTGCGCTGCCGTCGGTGCGCCGGAAGGGCATATTCGGCCACACCGTCCTGGCCCTTGAAGATGAGATTGAAGTTGTTGACGGCATCAGGCTGAGCACCAGGTCCCGCACCTGGCTCGACCTGGCACGGGTCCTGCCGCTCAATGATCTGGTGAGCATGGGTGACGAACTGATCCGTATCCCGCGGGTGAATTTTGAGGGAAGGACGCCGCCCTACGACACCTTGGCGGGGCTTCGCGCCCTGGTGGGCCGCCACCCGAACCTCCAGGGCATCGTCAGGGCCCGCGAAGCGCTGGATCTGATGCGGGTGGGTGCGGACTCAGCGCCAGAATCGCTGCTCCGCCTGGTTATCGTCAGCGCGGGCCTACCCGAGCCTGAACTTCAGGTGCCATTGCGCGCGGGAGACGCGAGGTCGCCGTCGGCCGATCTGGGCTACCGTCATCGGCGCCTTGCCATCCAGTACGACGGCGAACATCACCTTGGTGAGGCACAGATCCTCAGCGACAGGAGACGGGACAAGGCCTTCGAAGCAGCCGGCTGGACGGTCCTTGTTCTTGATAAGGACGACCATGCGGACGGTTTCGAAAGCGCACTTCAACGCATCAAACGGGCACTTCGGAGGGGCTGGCTTGACCACCCGCAGGCGTCAGGGTTTGCCAGCGGCGATTGAGCGTCGAAGATGGCGCTTAACGCCGTGACGCTCCCTCATCAAAGGTGAGAGAGCGTCGCCGAAAAACGCGCGTCAAGTGAGAGCGCGTCCGGACAAAACCCACGTTAAGTGAGAGAAGGTCTGTGGGGGTTAGCGGAGCACCACGGTGCGGTTTCCCTGCAGGATGACCCGGCCCTCGCAGTGCCAGCGGACCGCGTTGGACAGGGCCTTGCACTCGGTGTCGCGCCCGGCGGCCACCAGGTCCTCGGGCCCGTACGTGTGGTCCACCTCCACGGTCTGCTGCGAGATGATCGGCCCCTCATCCAGCTCGCTGTTGACGTAGTGGGCGGTGGCGCCCACGGTCTTCACGCCGCGGGCATACGCCTGGTGGTACGGCTTGGCGCCCTTGAAGCTGGGCAGGAACGAGTGGTGGATGTTGATTGCCTTCCCGTCCAGCTTCCGGGTCAGGTGTCGCTGAGGACCTGCATGTACCGGGCCAGGACCACGAGTTCCACATCGAACTCGTCCACCAGTTCCAACAGCCGGGCCTCGGCCGAGGGCTTGGTGGCGGCAGTGACGGGCACGTGGAAGAACGGGATCCCGTGCCACTCCACCAGCGCCTGGTGGTCGGTGTGGTTGGAGACCACCGCCACCACGTCCACCGGCAGTTCGCCAATGCGCGCCCGGAACAGGAGGTCGTTGAGGCAGTGCCCGAACTTGGACACCATGATCAGCACCCGCCGCTTGGAGCCGTGCGGTTCCAGCCGCCAGCGCATCCCGAACCGCTCCGCAACGGGGCCAAAAGCGGCCCGGAGCGTGTCCGCGGTGGAGGCATCGCCGTCGGACGCAAAATGCACCCGCATAAAGAAGTGCCCTTCGGAGCGCTCGCCGAACTGCTGGTTGTCGATGATGTCGCAGCCGTGCTCCAGCAGGTAGCCGGAGACGGCGTGGACAATGCCGGGTGATTCCGAGCAGTCCAGCGTGAGGACGTGCTCCACCGTGGTCGCGGGCTGCAGCAGGGAGGTTTCAGTTTCAATGGCAGTCATGGCTCAGCACTCGATCACGTTGACGGCAAGGCCTCCGCGGGAGGTTTCCTTGTACTTGGTTTTCATGTCGGCTCCTGTTTCGCGCATAGTTTTGATGGCCTTGTCGAGGGATACCTTGTGGCTGCCGTCGCCGTGCAGGGCAAGGCGGGCGGCGTTGATAGCCTTCACGCTGGCGATGGCGTTGCGCTCGATGCAGGGGATCTGCACCAGCCCGCCCACCGGGTCGCACGTCAGGCCGAGGTTGTGTTCGATGCCCACTTCGGCGGCGTTTTCCACCTGGGCAGGCGTGCCGCCCAGCACTTCGCAGAGTCCGGCGGCGGCCATGGAGCAGGCCGACCCCACTTCGCCCTGGCAGCCCACCTCGGCCCCGGAAATGGAAGCGTTGATCTTGAACAGGATCCCGACGGCGGCCGCGGCCAGCAGGAAGCGGACCACGCCGTCGTCGTTGGCGCCGGGGACGAACTTCACGTAGTAGTGCAGCACAGCCGGGACGATGCCGGCCGCGCCGTTGGTGGGCGCCGTGACGATGCGCCCGCCGGCCGCGTTTTCCTCGTTCACGGCCAGCGCGAACAGGTTCACCCATTCCATCGCCCGGAGCGGGTCGGTCACCCCGGTGTCCGCAGTCAGGGTCTGGAATAACGACGGCGCGCGGCGACGGACGTTGAGCCCGCCGGGAAGGATTCCTTCCGCGGCGCAGCCGTTGTCCACGCACTCGCGCATGACCGCCCACAGCCCCAGCAGCTTCTCCCGGAGTTCCGCTTCGGTCCGCCAGACCAGCTCGTTGGCGAGCATAACGTCCGAGATGGACATGCCTTCGCGTGCGCAGATCTCCAGGAGCTCGTCCGCGCTGGTAAACGGGTAGGGAAGGACGGTGGAGTCGGCAACCACCCTGTCGCCGGCGTCGGCGTCCCCGTCAACAACGAAGCCGCCCCCAATCGAATAGAAGCTCCGTTCGCTGAGCACGGCACCGTTGTGGTCGAGCGCGCGGAAGGTTATGCCGTTGGGGTGGGCTGGGAGGGACTTGCGCCGGTGCAGCACCACGTCCTCGTCCCAGTTGAAGTCCACCCGGTGGTCGCCGCCCACCCACAGTTCGGCGTCGAGGGCGGCGGCCGCCACCTGGTCGTCGGCGGTGAAGGTGTCCACGGTTTCCGGGTCCAGCCCCTTGAAGCCCAGGACCACCGCCTTGTCCGAGCCGTGGCCCCGGCCGGTGGCGCCCAGCGAGCCGAACAGTTCGGCCTGCACGCGCCTGGTGGAGCTCAGGTGTCCGTCGCCTTTGAGTCCGTCGGCGAACAGCTTCGCTGCCCGCATCGGGCCCACCGTGTGTGACGACGACGGCCCGATGCCAA
>JBKJVX010000137.1:0-18029 GCA_046717065.1 Arthrobacter sp.
TGGACAAGATCGACAAGACCAAGCTCGGCCTGAACTCCGAGGGCAAGCTCGAGGTCGGCACGCTCTCCGATGCACCGCCCAACATCTTCATCGATCCGTCCGGCAAATTCACCGGCTACGACAACGAACTGCTGCGCGCCATCGCCGGCAAGCTCGGCCTTGAGGTCGAATTTGTTGCCACGGACTTCTCGGCACTCCTTTCCCAGGTGCAGACCAAGCAGTTCGACGTCGGCTCCTCCTCCATCTCCACCACGGACGCCCGCCGCCAGAACGTGGGTTTCACCAACGGCTACGACTTCGGCTTCATGGCAGTGGTTGCCAAGACCGACAGCGACGTCAAGGGCTTCGCCGACCTCACCGGCGACCTCCGCATCGGCGTCGTCCAGGGCACCGTCCAGGACGACTATGTCACCAACACCTTGAAGCTTGAGCCGATCCGTTTCCCGGATTACGCCACCGTGTACGCCAACGTGCGCAACGGCCAGGTTGACGCGTGGGTCGCCCCGTCCCAGCAGGCCACCGGCCAGGTGAAGGAAGGCGACGGCACCGTCATCGCCGAGTCCGTCGTCAATACGCAGAACTTCACTGCCTACGCCGTGGCCAAGGACAACCAGCCGCTGATCGACGCGCTGAATTCCGGCCTGGACGCCGTTATCGCTGACGGAACCTGGTCCAAGCTGACCAAGGAGTGGTACCCGGACCGCGAGATGCCGAGCGACTGGAAGCCGGGCAGCAAGGCCGCCACGGTTCCCCAGAGCTGATTGAGCCGCAACGTCCATGGATCTTTTGGATCAGCTGGCTGACACCTTCTTCAACTGGGAGGAAATGGCTAAGGTCATTCCCGCCCTGCTTATGGTCGGTTTGCCCAACACCCTGATATTGGCTGTGGCCTCCGGCGTCTTGGGTTCCCTGCTGGGGCTGGCGCTGGCCATGATGGGGATATCCCGCAACGCCGGGGCCCGCTGGGTGGCGCGCATCTACACCGACATCTTCCGTGGCCTCCCTGCCATCCTGGTGATCCTGGTCATCGGCATCGGGCTCAGTCCCATCGCCCGGGAAATCACCGGGTCCCGGAACCCTTACCCCCTGGGCATCCTGGCCTTGACGCTCATCGCGGCAGCCTACATCGGTGAAATCTTCCGATCGGGCATCCAGAGCGTAGAGAAGGGGCAGTTGGAGGCATCCCGGGCGCTGGGCTTCAGCTACGGCAGTTCCATGCGCCTGGTGGTGGTGCCGCAGGGCATCCGCCGGGTCCTTCCCGCACTGGTGAACCAGTTCATCTCGCTGTTGAAGGATTCCTCGCTGGTGTTCATGCTTGGCCTGGCTGCCTCGGACCGGGAGATCTTCCGGATCGGAAATGACGCCATGGCCAACACCGGCAACCTCTCTCCGCTGGTGGCCGCAGGGGTGCTGTATCTGATCCTGACCGTTCCGCTGACCCACTTCGTGAACTTCATCGACAACCGGCTCCGTACCGGCAAGCCGGAAAAGAAGGAACCGGATGAGCTGGCAGCACCTATCGGCAAGGGGGCACAGGCATGACGGAATTCGCGTCCGGAACCCTGACCGGCAAGAACCTGCACCTATCGTTTGGGCACAACCACGTCCTCCGCGGCATTGACCTGCACGTGGAGAAGGGAACCACTGCCTCGGTGATCGGCCCTTCGGGGTCCGGTAAGTCCACACTGCTGCGCGTGATGAACCGGCTTATCGAGCCCGATCAGGGCGACATCCTCCTGGATGGCCGCTCGGTCCTGAAGGACAACCCGGATGAGCTCCGGCAGCGGATCGGCATGGTGTTCCAGCAGTTCAACCTGTTCCCGCACAAAACGGTGGTGGACAACGTGTCCCTGGCCCTGAGGAAGCTGCGTAAGCTGCCGCAGGAACAGGCCCGCGCCGAAGCCCTGGAGCAGCTGGACCTGGTGGGCCTGAAGCACAAGGCCGACGCCCGCCCGGCAAACCTCTCCGGAGGCCAGCAGCAGCGCGTGGCGATAGCGCGGGCACTTGCCATGAAGCCGGAAGTCATGTTTTTTGACGAGGCTACGTCCGCACTGGATCCAGAGCTCGTCAAGGGCGTCCTGGCGCTCATGACGGACCTCGCGAAGGGCGGCATGACCATGGTGGTGGTGACCCACGAGATGGGCTTCTCCCGCAATGTCTCAGATACGGTGACGTTTATGGACGCCGGCGTTGTGGTGGAATCCGGTCCTCCCCAGCAGATCTTCAGCGCCCCCTCCACTGACCGCCTGAAGAACTTCCTCTCGGACGTTCTGTAGCTCCTGGCCCAGGCACACAAAGAAATCCCCGGTTGCATAATGCAGCCGGGGATTTCTTTGATGCCCGGGGCCGGGATATCCCTCGAGAGAGACAACACGCCCGACGGCGGAACTAGCCTTGTGCGGCTGCTGCCGCCTTTGCTGCGGCCGGAAGCGCATCGAAGATGCGGTTCATGGCTGTGTCGTCGTGCGCGGCGGACAGGAACCAGGCCTCGAAGACCGACGGCGGCAGGTAGACGCCCGACTCCAGCATGGAGTGGAAGAACGGCGCGTAGCGGAAGCTCTCCTGCGCCTGGGCGTCGCCGTAGTTGTGCACGCCGTTTGCCGAGGTGCCGAAGGCCACCGAGAAAAGGTTCCCGGCGAACTGGATCGAGTGGTCCACCCCGGCGGCGTCCAGTGCAGTGGACAGGGCGGAGGAGAGCTCCAGCGAGCGGACGTCAATGAAGGAGTAGACGTCCCGGGTGGCATGCGTCAGGGTAGCGACACCCGCAGCCATCGCCACCGGGTTCCCGGAGAGCGTCCCGGCCTGGTACACCGGACCGGTGGGGGCTAGATAGTCCATAATGTCGGCACGCCCGCCGAGGGCCGCCGCCGGCATTCCCCCGCCGATGACCTTGCCGAAGGTGAGCAGGTCCGGCGTCCACGGTTCAGCGGCGTCCGGCGCCCCGCCGGTGAGGCCCCAGTACCCCGAGTAGCCGGTGCGGAACCCGGTGAGCACCTCGTCCACGATGAGCAGTGCCCCCTGTTCGCGGGTGATGCGGGACAGGCCAAGGTTGAAGCCGTCCTCCGGTGTTACCACGCCCATGTTGGCCGGCGCCGCTTCAGTGATGACGGCGGCGATGTTGGGTCCGTGGGCGGCGAAGGCTTCCTTCACGGCGGTGAGGTCGTTGTACGGCAGCACCAGGGTTTCGGCCGTGGTGGCCTCGGTGACACCGGCCGAGCCGGGCAGGGCGAGCGTGGCAACGCCCGAACCCGCCGACGCCAAGAGGCTGTCCAGATGCCCGTGGTAGCAGCCTGCGAACTTGATGATCAGGTTCCGGCCGGTGAAGCCGCGGGCCAGGCGGACGGCCGTCATGGTGGCCTCCGTACCGGTGGAGACCATCCGGAGCCGCTCGACCGCCGGCACGCGTTCCTGCACGATCGCCGCCAGGTTCGCCTCGTCAGGTGTGGAGGCGCCAAAGGAAAGGCCGCGGTCCACAGCCGCGTGAACTGCCTCCAGCACGGCCGGATGTGCGTGGCCCAGCAACGCCGGGCCCCAGGAGCAAACCAGGTCCACGTATTCCTTGCCGTCGGCGTCCGTCAGGTACGGGCCTTGGGCGGAAACCATAAAGCGCGGAGTCCCGCCCACGGACCCGAAGGCCCTCACGGGAGAGTTGACTCCGCCCGGCATCAGCTGGCGGGCGCGGTCGAAAAGTGCCTCGTTGCGAGGATTGCTGGAAGTCATGGTTCCCATTCTCTCAGTTAGCCGGCGCTTCAGATGCGAGCAATTCCGCCACTCGGGGCGCCACCGCCATCCCCAGGAGCTCGATGGAGCGCATCATGGCGGAGTGCGGCAAGGGGCCGTTGCTGTACTTGAGGTCGAAGCGGTCCACGCCCAGGTTCCGCTTGAGCAGGACAATCTTCCGTGCCACGGTTTCCGGCGATCCCACGTACAGGGCGCCCTCGGGAGCGCACAGGGCGTCAAACTCCCCCCTTCCGGCGGGTCCCCAGCCGCGCTCGGCCCCAAGTTTATTCCGCAGTTTCAGCCAGTGCGGGAAGATTTCCTCCCGGGCCTGTTCGTCTGTATCTGCCACATGGCCGGGCGAATGCGTGGCAACCTGCTGCATCGGGTGGGCGTACTTGGACATGGCTTCCCGGTACAGGTCCACCAGCGGGCGGAACGAGCGCGGCTGCCCGCCGATAATCGCGAAGATGATGGGATAGCCGTACTGCGCGCACCGAAGCACCGATTCGGGCGTTCCCCCGACGCCGATCCAGGTGGGCAGCAGGTGGCGTTCCAGGGGCGGGTAGACGCTCAGGCCGGAAAGGGCCGGCCTGGTGCGGCCTTCCCAGTGCACCGGCTTCTGCGCCCGAACCTTGCCGAACAGCTCCAGCTTTTCTTCAAACAGGACTTCATAGTCCGCGAGGTCCAGCCCGAACAGCGGAAAGGACTCAATAAAGGAGCCCCGGCCCAGCATCACTTCGGCGCGGCCGTTCGAGAGGGCGTCCACGGTGGAGAACCGCTGGAAAACCCGGATGGGATCATCCGAACTCAGGACCGTGACGGCGGAGCCGAGGCGGATCCTGGTGGTGCGGGCGGCAGCGGCAGCGAGGAAAACCTCGGGCGCGGATACCGCGTAGTCCCTGCGGTGGTGCTCGCCCACACCAAAGGCGTGAAGTCCGACGGCGTCCGCCAGCTCAGCCTGTTCGAGCAGCTGGCGCAGCACCTGGGCATGCGGCTGCGGGCTGCCGTCCGGGTTCTCGCCGACGTCGCCGAAGGTGTTCAGCCCGATCAGGATCCGGTCCGCGCCCACCGGGGCCGTGGGAAGGGGCGGGGTTTCGCTCATCGTGACTCCTTCAGCCAGCCGGCCAGTTCAGCTGCCCAGTATGTCAGCACCATGTGGGCGCCGGCGCGGCGGATGCCGAGCACGGATTCGGCGATGGCCGCACGCCGGTCGATCCAGCCGTTAGCGGCAGCAGCCTCGATCATGGCGTACTCCCCCGAGATCTGGTAGGCCGCCACGGGGACCGGGCTCATCGCCGCAACGTCGGCGAGGATGTCCAGGTAGCTCATGGCCGGTTTCACCATCACCACGTCTGCCCCTTCGGCGAGGTCCAGTTCAACCTCGCGAAGGGCTTCGGTGCGGTTGCCCGCGTCCATCTGGTACGTGCGCCGGTCCCCCTTGAGCTGGGAGTCGACGGCTTCCCGGAACGGACCGTAGAAGGCCGACGCGTACTTCGCCGCGTAGGCAATAACGGAGGTATTGGTGTGCCCTGCCTGGTCCAGGGCGGCGCGGATGGCGGCAACCTGGCCGTCCATCATGCCCGACGGGCCCAGCATGTGGGCACCGGCGTCGGCCTGTGCCACGGCCATCCGGGCATAGATCCCAACGGTGCGGTCGTTGTCCACATAGCCCTCGGCGTCCAGTACGCCGCAGTGCCCGTGGTCGGTGAACTCATCCAGGCAAACATCGCTCATGACCACCAGGTCGTCGCCGACCTCCGAGCGGACATCCCGGATGGCCTTGTTCAGGACGCCGTCGGGGTCAAGGGAGGCGGTGCCCTCGGCGTCCCGGGTCTCCGGGATGCCGAACAGCATTATGCCGCCAAGGCCCAGCTCAACAGCTTGTGCCGCAGCCCGCTTGAGCGTCTCCGTGGTGTGCTGGACAACTCCGGGCATCGACGTGATCGGGTTCGGCTCGGTGAGGCCTTCCCGAATGAAGGCCGGGAGGATCAGCTCGGCCGGCGCCAGCCGGGTTTCAGCGGTCAGCCGGCGCATGGCCGGAGTGGTGCGGAGGCGGCGGGGGCGGTCGCTGAGAAAAGTCATGGTCCTGTCCTTGGGAATGGTTCGAGGGGTGGGCGGAAGTTCCGGCTGGCGGTTTTCCGGCAGGTCAGGGTGGTTGCCGGCCGGAATTCCCACCGGTGCCAAGTGCCCATTCGACGGCGGCCACCAGCCCCTGTGGCGTGGGCTCGCCGGCAATTGCAGCCACAGGCAGGCCAAGGGCGGCGGCCTGTTCCGCCGTCGACCTTCCGATCGCCACCAGGCGGCAGCCGTGCAGCGGCGAGAGCGCATGGATTCGTCGGACGGCGCTGGGCGAGGCGGCCACTACTGCCTGGATCCGCCCGGCCGCGATTCCGGCGGCGGCTGCTTCCGGTGCAAGCAGGGAGTACGACGGCGTGCCCCGCCCAGGTCCCGCATCCTCCGGCGGTATGGCCAGTCTGCGCTCCGCTGCCGCGGGATAGTCGACGGTGCGGTAGGCGGTCACTGCCGTGACCGTGCTGCCTGCCGCCGTCAGCCCTTCGGCGAGCCGTGCAGGCGCGATGTCCGCTTGGGGAAGAAACACCTCGCCGGTGTTGGCGGGCCATACCTCGAGCAGTCCCGAAGCGGACTGTTCGTCCCTGGGCATCAGATCCACCGGCAGGCCGGCGGCTTCGAGGAGCCGCCGGCAGGCTGGTCCGATCGCAGCGATGCGGGTGGCGGCGGGAATCCACTGGCGCAGCGTGAGGCCCCGTTCGGTTGCCTTGGCGGTGAGCACATGGACCGTGGTGGCGCTGCTGATGATCAACCAATCAAACGCGCCGGCACCGAGCGCATCGCAGGCCACGTCCAGGGAGTGCTGGTCCGCGGCACGTTCGAAGTCGATCAGCGGCAGCAGGAGCGCCTCGGCGCCGGCCTCCTCAAGTGCGGCTACCAGGGGCAGTGAGCGTTCCGGGCTGCGGGTGATCAGTACCCGGGCCCCGTTAAGCAGCTTCCCGCTCCCGGACCCGGTTGCTCCGCTGGCGGTGCGGTCCGCCACCCCTACCCCTCCCCAAGAGGGGGGTCCTGGACACGGCGGGAAGGCAATCCCATGGCCGGCTCAGGAAGCCTGCAGGTCTGCGATATCGGCGGCACCGGCGGCGAGGAGGACTTCGGCGAGTTCGATGCCCAGCAGGGTGGCTCCGACTTCCGTGAGTCCGTCGGTTGCCCGCTTGTCCCGGACTGAAGCGGTGCCGTCCACGGCACAAACCACTGCTTCGAGGTGGAGCATGCTGCCCTTCCGGAAGGCGTAAGCGCCCACCGGCGCTGCGCAGCCGGCTTCGAGCCTGGCCAGCAGGGCCCGCTCAGCCGTGACAGCGAGCCGGGTATCCGGATCGTCCAGCGCGGCCAGTGCCTGCGCAAGGACATCCTTGGAACCCTCTGTGGAGCCCGGCCTGGGCGGGGCGTCGGCCGTGCGGCATTCGATGGCGAGGGATCCCTGCCCGGCAGCGGGCAGCATAACGTCCGTTTCGAGGAACTCGCTGACGGCATCCAGCCGGCCGATGCGTTCCAGTCCTGCCGCCGCGAGAACCACGGCATCAAGGTCGCAGGACTTGCCCGCAACCATCTGGTCCGTTGCGTTCCCCGGAAGTCCGGGAACCCTGCCCAGGCGGGTGTCCACGTTGCCGCGGATATCCACGATGTCAAGGTCGGGCCGGGCGGTGCGCAGTTGGGCGGCACGGCGGGGCGAGCCGGTCCCCACGGTGGCGCCGGAGGGGAGGTCGGCAAGTTTAAGCCCGTCCCGGGCGCAGAGGACATCGCGGACGTCCACCCGCCGCGGCGTAGCGGCCAGGCTCAGGCCTACTGCCGGGCCGGTGGGCAGGTCCTTGAGCGAATGGATGGCCACGTCGCACTCATTGCGCAGCAGCGCATCGCGCAGTGCGGCGACAAAAACGCCGGTGCCGCCCATTTGTGACAACGAGCCGGTGAGGACGTCGCCGTCGGTCCTGATGTGGACGAGTTCCACGGGGAAGCCTCCGACGGCGGCCAGCTGGTCAGCGGTTTGCTGCGTCTGGGTTAGTGCCAGCTTGCTGGCGCGGGTTCCGATGCGGACTGTCACTGCTGCGGCGCTCCCCCGGCCGTGCCTGGCTGGCTGGCCGCCGCGCCGGCCGGATAAGGATCATGGCCGGTGCCCACCGTGGTGTCCGCCCCTGCAATGGCGGGCTTTTCGCCGCGGAAGTTTGCGCAGCATCCCGGGCGGCAGACGTCGTACCAGGGGCCAAGGGCAGTTACTGCCGGACGGTCGCTGATGTTGTTGGCCACGGTCCGCTCGGAAATCAGGTCCACCATGCCGTTGACGAATGTGCGGTGGGTGCCGGGAGTTGGGACGCGGGTGGCTGCGAGTCCCAGATTGGCGCAGGTTTCGAGGGCTTCCGTGTCCAGGTCCCAGACAACTTCCATGTGGTCACTCACGAAGCCGAGGGGCACAATAACGATTCCCTTGACGCCCTGGCCCGCAAGCTCTTCAATGGCGTCGTTGATGTCCGGTTCGAGCCACGGCACGTGCGGGGCCCCGGAACGGGACTGGTACACCAGTGACCAGGGTGCGGTAAGGCCTGATTCCTCTTCCACCCGCTGGATGACGGCGGCTGCGGTGGCCAGGTGCTGGGCAACGTACGCGGAGCCCTCTTCGAACTCGCGGGGTTCGCCCTCGGACCGGCCTGCCGCGTCTGCGTCGCGGGTAGGGATGGAGTGCGTGGCAAACAGGATCTGGACGGGCGCGTCGGGTGTGCCAGCTGCTGCCAGTTTTTCCCGGACCTCCGCGACGCCCGCGGCGGTGCCCTCGACGAAGGGTTCCACAAAGCCGGGGTGGTCAAAGTACTGGCGCACCTTGTCCACTTCCAGGCGGCCGTCCAGGCCGGTCTCAGTCAGTGCCATGCCGATATCTTCGCGGTACTGGCGGCAGCTGGAGTAACAGGAGTAGGCACTCGTGGTGATCATCAGCAGGCGGCGGTGCCCGGCGTCGTACGCGTCCTGCAGGGTCTGCGGGATGTACGGGGCCCAGTTGCGGTTGCCCCACAGCACGGGAAGGTCAATGCCGCGGGCGCCGAGCTCGGCCTCGAGTGCCGCCTTCAGCTCGCGGTTCTGCTGGTTGATGGGGCTGATGCCGCCGTTTGCACGGTAGTGGTGGGAGACCTCCTCAAGCCGCTCGTCCGGGATCCCGCGCCCGCGGGTCACGTTGCGGAGGAACGGGATGACGTCCTCCTGGCCTTCCGGCCCGCCGAAGGAGGCGAGGAGGACGGCGTCGTAGTTCTTGGGGGCCGTGCGGCCGGCCTCTGTCACGGGGTTTATGGCCAGCACGCTGGCGGGATCGCGGGGGCTCATGCCAGCACCTCTGCAACTTCTTCCGCGGAGATACGGCGTCCGGTATAGAACGGGATCTCTTCCCGGACGTGGTTGCGCGCTTCGGTGGCGCGAAGGTGGCGCATGAGGTCCACCAGGTCCACGAGCTCAGGTGCCTCCAGGCCCAGTATCCATTCCCAGTCACCCAGTGCGAAGGAGGAGACAGTATTGGAAATGACCTGCGGGAAGTCCCGGCCCAGCAGGCCGTGGTCGCGGAGCATCTTGCCCCGCTCGGCCTCGGGCAGGATGTACCACTCGTAGGAGCGGACAAACGGGTAGACGCACAGCCATTCCGCCGGTGCGACGCCCCGTGAGTAGGCAGGGGTGTGGTTCTTGGCGAACTCAGCCTCGCGGTGTACCCCCATGGCGGACCAGACAATCTCGGTCCCGGCGAAGAGGGTGCTGCGGCGGATGTCCCGGATTGCCTGCTGCAGGGCTTCGGGCTTGGGCCCGTGGAGCCACACCATCACATCCGCATCCGCCCGCATGGCGGAAACGTCGTAACTGCCGCGGTGAGTCACGCCGGCCTGGGCGAGCCGTTCCAGCAGGGCCTCGAAGTCCGTGGCAGCAGCGGCGCTGCGGACCAGCGCTGCTGACCGCTTGAAGACCGTCCAGAGGGTGAAAAACTGCTCGGCTGATTCTTCGGTTTTAGTGACAGATTCGGCAGAAGTGTGGCTCATGGTTACAAGTTTGCCCCTTCGTACCCGCCAAGTCGAAACCAGCGAGTTCTACGGCCCGTAGAAGTGATCAATATCACAGCAGCCTCCGTTTCCCGGATCCCCGAAGTCGGTGCCTAGGGATTTCGCAGGCGGAAGAAGACCAGTCCGGCGGCACCAGCCACCCCTACCAGCCCTGAGCCAAGCCACACCAGGGCACTCTTTGGCTCCGGCTGCGCAACCAGCACCGCGCTGCTCCGGACGCTGTTGCCGTTCGGGACTGAAGCGTACGGCGCCCACCCTGCCTGGGTACGTGGCACGGCGTAGAGCGGTACATACCCGCCCTGTCCGCCCACTCCACCCGTCGCAGTTGCAGCAGCTTCGCCTGCGGCCACATCGGCGGTGGGCTCGCCTGCCACCGTCGTGGAAGGATCCACTGCCAGGGTGGAAGCGGGTGGGGCCGGCTGGGCAGCAGGGGTGCCGCCTGCCGCTGCGGCCGTTGCAGGGGCAGGCGGGGCAGCAGGGGTGCCGGTGCCCGGGGCTTCCGGCACGGCAACCGGAACCGAAGGCGCAGCACCCGGCGCTGTCCGGGTGGCTGTCGGAGTGCCGGTTGCAGGGGCGGAGCCGGCAGGAGCTGACGACGCAGAACGGGTGGCTGTCGGAGTGCTTGCTGCGGGCGCGCTGGTTGTGGGAACCGGGGACGCCGTAGCAGTGGCTGAAGGTGCGGCTGGTTTTTGGGTGGCCTTCACGGCGGGACGGAGGGCAGACGGGATTGCGGAGGCGGAAGGAGTAGGAACCGGGCTGGGGCTGGCGGTCTGCTTGGCATCCGCACCCTTCCCGTTGTCCGCAGGAACGTTGCCAGTGCTGCTCTTCCCCCCGCGGTCCTGGCCTGGCGCATTCTCCTGCGCGACAGCTGACTGGCCCTTAAGCGGGGCCACTAGGGGGAGGGATTGGGTGTCAACCGCCGGGGCTCCAGGGTCACCAGGGTCGGGCGCTCCCTCTTTTGCTTGGGACGCCGGGACGCCCGTCGTGAGAACCAGTACCGCCCCGACTGCCGCAGCTGCTGCACCGCGTCGGAGTCCCCCATGGATACCGGTCCGGGGCATGGAAAGATCGGACCTGTTGTGAACCATAGTCATCGACACTAACCATGTCGGGCGGCGAAGTGAAAACCAGCAAAGCCCCCAACGGCCGTCCGGGAAAGTCCTGTTTCCGTGCCTCTACCGGTCTGACCAGCGAGGACGTTCAGCCGGCCAGGTTCCGGATTTGGTTCTTCGTGTCGGACACCACTGCGGCGAGTCCGTTCCCGGCCACCCAGCCGCCTACCACGGCCAGGCCACCCACCGCGTTGCAGGCTTCCCGGATTGCCGTTACCCGGGCGCGGTGTCCGACGGCCGCAAAAGGCAGGGCACCGCGCCACCGCACAACGTCCCACTCGACAACGTCCTGCCGGCCGATGCCAACCCCGAGCAAGGCCGATGCGTCGTGAAGCGACGCCGCCAGGAGCCCGTCGTCGGTATCCGGTCCGCCGGGCTGGTTGCCGGTGCTGTCAACACGCCCATAGGAGAGCCGGATGACATGCCTGCCGGAGCCGGCGGCGGCGGCCAGCCAGTCCCATTTTCCGGTGGCATGCGTCAGGGCCTTTGCCTGGACGCCGGGAGTCTGGGGCGCAACGAGGATGCCGGTGCCGCGGGGACGGCGGTCCAGTTCAGGCTTGTCCAGGACCAGGGTGACGAGCTGCACGTCAGGCCCGGAACCGGGCTGCTGTCCAGCAATTGCCGGCACCGCCTTGTCCAGCAGTCCGACGGCGGCGGGGCCGTCCACTGCGACGACCAGCAGGCCGGCGTCGAAGGTCTCCCCGGCGGCGTCAACGCGCCACCCCTCGGATGTCCGGGTTACCGATGTTGCGCGCCTTCCGGACAGGAGCGTAACGCCCCGGTCCTGCAGATCGCTGACCAGCGCGGTGACCAGGGTGTGCATTCCGCCTTCGAGCCCGGCGACGGCGGATCCTGCCTTGGCCGGTCCGGTGCTGTTGCGCCGCTGGGATGCCACGGCGGCGGCCAGGGAGCCGTGCTGCCGAAGTCCCGCACGAAGTCCAGGAGCCACCATGTCGACGTCGAGGAGTCCCGGGTCGGCGGAGTGGACGCCACCCACAACGGGCGCTACCAGCCGCTCCAGGACCCGGCGTCCCATGCGCGCCCGGACGAGGGTGGACACGCTGACAACGTCCGCTGCCGTGCCGATGGATACGGGCAGGATCCTGTCGAGGGAGGCGCGGAGCGAGCCGAGCAGGCCCAGGGACCTGCGGACCTCGGGATCCCAGGGGTTGGCGGGAATTCCCAGGACGCCGGTCTTGGGAAGTTCTCGGGCACCGTCCGGGAGCTGGACCCAGGCGCCGCCGGGCCGGGGCGCAACGATCCTGTCCGAAAGGCCCAGTTCCCCGGCAAGGCCGGCAACGGCGTCGGACCGCGTAGCGAAGGACTCTGCCCCGTTGTCCAGGGTGAGGCCCGCTACAACATGGCTGCCCACGCAGCCGCCCCACTCCCCCCCGGCTTCCAGGACTGTCACCGGATGCCCGGCAACGGCCAGCTCCCGGGCGGAAAGGAGTCCTGAGATCCCACCGCCCAGCACCAACGCGGACGGGGCACCAGCCGGGTGAATCGCCACGGGTTACTCCGGCGAAATGGAGTGAATGAGCTCTACAACCCGGGTGAGGACGGCCGGGTCGGTCTCGGGAGGAACGCCGTGGCCCAGGTTGAGGACGTGGCCGGGCGCAGCTGCTCCGGCGGCAATAACAGAGCGGACGTGCGCTTCGAGGATTTCCCAGGGGGCGGTCAGCAGCGCGGGGTCGATGTTTCCCTGCAGCGGGACCGATCCGCCCAGCCTTCGGTTGGCCTCGTCCAGCGGCAGGCGGTAGTCAACGCCCACCACATCGACGCCTACGTCCCGCATGGCCACGAGAAGCTCGGAGGTACCGGTCCCGAAGTGGATGAGCGGGGCACCCAGGTGCCGCACATGGTCCAGGGCGCGCGTGGAGGCCGGGGCCACAAACTGTGTGTAGTCGGCCAGGCCCAGGGAGCCTGCCCACGAGTCGAACAGCTGCCCGGCGGAGGCACCGGCCTCCAGCTGGGCCTGCAGGAACATGCCGGATGCATCGGCGGCCCAGTTGGCGAGGGCGCGCCAGGTCTCCGGGTCTGCGTGCATCATGGTGCGGGGTCCGAGATGGTCGCGGGACGGCTTGCCCTCCACCATGTAGGCCGCCAGGGTGAAGGGCGCCCCGGCGAAGCCGATCAGCGGGGTCTTACCGAGTTCGGCCACCGTAAGCCGGACCGCCTGGCGGATAGGTTCGAGCGCCTCCCAGGTCAGCTGCGGGAGGGCGGCAACGTCCGCGGCAGTCCGGACGGGCCTGTCCAGGACCGGGCCCACTCCGGGCACGATATCTACGCCCACGCCGGCCAGTTTGAGCGGAATAACAATGTCGGAAAAGAAGATTCCGGCGTCCACGTCGTGGCGGCGGACAGGCTGGAGCGTGATCTCCGAAGCGAGCTCTGGGCGCAGGCAGGAATCCAGCATGGCGATGCCTTCGCGGACCTTGAGGTACTCCGGGAGGGAACGCCCGGCCTGCCGCATGAACCAGACGGGGCGGCGCGATGGCTTTCCGCCCCGGTAGGCCGTGATCAGCGGCGAGTCTGCGGTGCGTCCATCCACCAGTGGATGGTCTGCAGCGAGGGCGCCGGCAGCGGACATGGCAGGGCTGGAAGTCATGCCTTTGATTGTGCCCAAAAACAGCAGCAAAAGATAACGACAGGCTGTCACGCCAGGGGCCCTTTCCCGCGCTGTGGCAGGAATCACAGCGCCGGCCGGCCGCATCCGGGCCGGGCGGTTGTTCTACCGAGGAACGAAAAAGCTATGATTGACCTGCTGTGGTTCTTTTTTCATTGGTGGCTACACACGCCGACATCGATCTTGAGACCGTTGCTCAGTTGAGCAACGGTGCCTCCGGGATCGCCACATCCGCTCTCTCCGGATCGCCGGCGGTGACGGGTGCGGTTGTCCTTGCCACCTGCAACCGCTACGAAATCTATGGCGAGGCTCCCCACCCGGACGACGTTGAAGCCGCCCGCGCAGCGCTTGTCGCCCAGATCAGCGACGTCAGCGGACTCAGCGAACCGCTGGTTTCCCGCTCCTTCAGCACCCGCACCGGCCCTGAAGTAAGCCAGCACCTCTTTGCCGTCAGCGCCGGACTGGATTCCGCCGTCGTCGGTGAACGCGAAATCGCGGGCCAGGTACGCCGGGCACTCATCACCGCCCAGCACGAGGGAACCGCCAGCTCCGGACTCGTCCGCCTGTTCCAGGCCGCGTCAAAGACGGCCAAGGACGTCGGCGCCCAGACCGCACTGGGATCACGGGGACTCTCCATCGTTTCCGTGGCCCTGGATTTGGCAACTGACCTTTCCGAGAACCCTGACTGGTCCACCAAGAAGGTGGTGGTCTTCGGCACCGGAGCCTACGCCGGCGCCACGATGGCGCTGCTGCGTGAGCGGGGCTGCACCGACATCTCCGTCTTCTCTTCCTCCGGCCGCGCCGAAGGCTTTGTGGCCACCCGCGGCGGCACCGCCCTTGACTCGGAAACGCTCAGTCCTGCCGTCGCTGCGGCCGACGTGATGATCGGCTGCAGCGGCTCGGACACCCGGGTGGAAGCCGATGAACTAGCCCTCGTTCGCGCAGATTCGCCACAACCACTGATTGCCATCGATCTGGCCCTCACCCATGATTTCGACCCCGGCGTGGGCGAGCTGGAAGGCGTTGAGCTGTTGACCCTGGAATCCGTGCGCCTCGCCGCACCGCAGGAGCAGGCTGAATCACTGGCCCAGGCAAGCGGCATCGTCAGCGGCGCCGCCAAGGCCTTCGAGCAGGAGCGCGAGGCCCGGTCCGTGGATTCCGCGATCGTTGCACTGCGACGGCACACCATGAACGTCCTGGACGCGGAAATGGAAAAGGTCCGTGCCCGGCACGGCTGCACGGCGGCGGCTGAAGAGGTGGAGTTCGCACTGCGGCGCATGGTCAAGCAGCTGCTCCACGTTCCCACCGTGCGCGCCCGAGAGCTCGCCGCCAACGGCCAGCAGGACGAGTACGTCGCCGCCCTGGAGGCCCTCTACGGCATTACCGTGGAGCAGCCGGCAGCCCGTGCCGTTCCCCAGGCCGAGTGTCCGGTGGACCACCAGGGCCTCGAAAGCGCCTGACAGCCAACGCCCCACCACCTGCACACCTCTGGGCAACGCTCTCTCACTTACTGCGCCTTTTCCACTCACGCTCTCTCACTCTTCTAAGGAAAGTGAGAGAGCGTCCCTCAAAAAGGCGCATCAAGTGAGAGAGCGTCTTTCAAAAGCCCTCTACGTCAAAAGGGTGCCAAAGGTGATGGCGCGTTGGTGTGGGCGAGCTGGGCTTAGTAGACGGGTTTGTTGGGTTCCACTTCGCGGACCCAGGCGAGGATCCCGCCGTCGAGATGGCTGACCCGCTGATAGCCGGCCTTCTGCGCCGCCGCCAGGACGTTCGCCGAGCGGGTACCCGCCTTGCACAGGAACACAATGTCCTTGTCCCGCGGCAGCTCCTGCCACGCTTCCCCGGCAAGGATCCGTCCCTGCGGGATGAGCACGGCGCCGTCGATCCTGACAATGTCGTATTCGCCGGACTCCCGGACGTCCACGAGCTCAAAATCCTTCAGGCCGGCCTTCCGGGACGCGAGCATGGTGGCCAGCTGGGTAGCTGTGACGGTGTGTTCCGTGTCCGCCTGCGCCGCCGGCGCAATGCCGCAGAACGCCTCATAGTCCGTCAGCTCCGTGATCGGTTCCGCAGCCGGATCCTTGGAGACACGGATCTCGCGCCAGCTGCCGCCCAGGGCGTCGAACAAGGCCACCCTGCCCAGCAGAGAGCGCCCGACGCCGGTAATCAGCTTCACTGCCTCAGTCACCATCAGCGACCCCACCGCAGCGCAGAGCATGCCGAACACCCCGCCCTCACCGCACGAAGGAACAGACCCTGCCGGTGGCGCCTCAGGATAGAGGTCCCGGTACGTGGGTCCGTGCTTTTCCCAGAAAACGCTCACCTGGCCGTCAAAACGGAAGATGGAGCCCCAGACGTAGGGCTTGCCCAGGATGGCGGCGGCGTCGTTGACCAGGTAGCGGGTGGCGAAGTTGTCCGCGCCGTCCAGGATCAGGTCGTAGCCCGCGAACAGCTCCAGGGCATTGGAAGAGTCCAGCCTGACGTTATGCAGCCGGACGTCCACCAGCGGGTTGAGGGCGGCGATAGCGTCGCGCGCCGACTCGATCTTCGGCCGGCCAACGTCAGCCACGCCGTGGATGACCTGGCGCTGCAAATTGCTAAGGTCAACGGCGTCGTCGTCGATGATCCCCAGCGTCCCCACCCCCGCGGCGGCGAGGTACAGCAGCGCCGGGGACCCGAGCCCGCCGGCGCCGATCACCAGTACTTTGGCATTCTTGAGCCTCCGCTGCCCCAGCGCGCCGATCTCGGGAATAATGAGGTGCCGCGAGTAGCGCTCCACCTCGTCAGGAGTGAGCTCACCAGCCGGTTCAATTAGCGGAGGCAGTGAAATAGTCGAAACATTTGCGGAGAATGTCGAAGCCATACTTCAATGTATGCCCCGGGATACCGCCCGGTCATATTACCCCGACGTAGAGTGGGGGTAACTGCAAGGGAAAGAAGGACAACTGTGGTCCATGAAGCACGGGCTGACCGCCCGTCCGCAGCCGAACCGCAAACCGCCTCGCGCCCCGCCGGGCAACGGTCCGCCCGGCTTCCCCGGGACGAAAGACGCGCACAACTTCTTTCCGCAGCACAGGAAGTCTTCGTTGCCAACGGCTATCACGGCGCGGCCATGGACGAAATCGCAGAGACAGCCCACGTCAGCAAACCGGTCCTGTACCAGCACTTCCCCTCAAAGCGGGAACTGTACCTGGCCCTGCTCGAAAGCCACCTGGCCTCCTTGACGGACCTGATGTTGGGGGCGCTGAACTCCACCACCGACAATGACGAACGCGTGCAGGCCGTGATGCGGGCCTATTTCCGGTTCATCGCCAACGATGACCAGGCCCACCGGCTCGTTTTCGAATCGGACCTTATTAACGATCCGGATGTCAGCTCACGGCTGGAGACCTTCAACCGGACGTTTGCGGACGCCATTGCACGCGTCATCGCTGAGGACACCAAACTTCCCCATCTGGAGGCAGAGCTCCTGGGCCGCGGGCTCGCCGGGATGGCGCAGGTCAGTGCCCGGTACTGGCTCGAAACCGACGGGAACCTGGACCTCGATGTGGCCAGCGACCTCATCTACCGTTTAGCTTGGCGCGGAATCTCTCGCTTCCCCAAAGAGTCCTAGACTACAAATAAGATATAACCCGAGTAACGCGAACCGGCTGGGAGGCCCCCTGTGGAAATTAAGATCGGCGTTCAGAATGTTGGCCGCGAAATTGTGCTGGAATCAGTCGAGGACCCGGACTCCGTAGCCAAGGTTGTAGAAGCAGCCATCACCACCGGCAGTGAACTGCGCCTAAAAGATGACAAGGGACGCCTGATCATTGTTCCCGGCAAGGCCCTGGCCTACGTCGAAATCGGCGCCGAAGAACAGCGCCGCGTAGGGTTCGGCCAGTTCTAGCCCCCGCACCTAAGGTGCGAGTACTCCAAGGAGAGCCATGCTTTCGCTGACCATTGTGGTGCTGGTGACAGCCGCCGCAGGTTTCATCGTCTGGGCCAACGACAAGCGGCACACCAAATACGGTGTCGTCCTGCCGGCCGGCGTTGCCGTAGGAGTGGGAGCTGTCACCTGGATCATCCTGATGGCTGCTGGCTTTGGCTACCGGCCGGGCATGACCTGGCTGCCCTGGGTCCTGCCCATGGTTGTGGGTGCCGCAGCGGCGGTTGTAGCGGTCCTTTACGTGGGCCGCACGCGGGCCAGGCATGATCTGGAACGGCTTACGGCAGCGCTGAAGCTCTAGACGGAACCACGCGCCCGGACATTTAAGCACGGCTGTGGCCACTGCCTTTCGGGGTGGTGGCCACAGCCGTTTAAGCGGCTGCTGGGTGCCGCGCCGGTTCGGCAACCGCGTGGACCGCGGCGGCGGCTTCACTCACGGCCTCGGCCGCGCCCACGTCGCGGGCGGTGACTTCGCCCCCGGCGTCATGCGAGGTGTAAAGGAGGAAAACCCGGTTGTACCGCCAGTCCAGGTCCGGGTGGTGGTTCTG
>JBKJVX010000138.1:0-27537 GCA_046717065.1 Arthrobacter sp.
GCGTCCAGCTGGTCGGCGATTTCGACGGCGGCACGGGTGATGGCGCCGCCACGGGTCTTGGGCTTGGTGCCCAGCGGAGGTACACGCTCAAGTCCGTGGACCTCAGTGGACTCGATGATCCGGGCCATCACCTTGACCGTCTCGATCGGGTACTTGCCCACGCTGGTCTCGCCCGAGAGCATAACCGCGTCCGCACCGTCCAGCACTGCGTTGGCGCAGTCTGAGGCCTCCGCGCGGGTGGGGCGGGGGTTGTCGATCATGGATTCCAGGACCTGGGTTGCCACGATGACCGGCTTCGCCCATCGGCGGGCCAGTTCGATGGCACGCTTCTGGACGATCGGCACTTCCTCCAGCGGAAGCTCCACACCAAGGTCGCCACGGGCCACCATGATGGCATCGAAAGCGTCGATGATCTCCGGAAGCTGCTCAACAGCCTGCGGCTTCTCGATCTTGGCGATGACCGGCACACGGCGGCCTTCCTCGTCCATGATCTCGTGCACGCGGACGATGTCGGAGGCATCGCGTACGAAGGACAGGGCCACGAGGTCAACACCGCGGCGCATGGCCCAGCGGAGGTCGTCCTCGTCCTTTTCGCTCAATGCGGGAACGTTGACAGCAACGCCGGGCAGGTTGATGCCCTTGTTGTTGGACACCATGCCGCCCACAGTCACCTCGGCGACCACCTTGACGTCGTCCACAGCCGTGGCACGCAGCGCCACCTTGCCGTCGTCGATCAGCAGGGCGTCGCCCACGTTGACGTCCTCGGTGAGGCTCTTCAGCGTGGTGGAGCAGATGTCCTTGGTGCCAGGGACGTCCTCGGTGGTGATGGTGAACGTGTCACCCACGGCGAGGGCGTGGGGGCCTTCAACGAACCGGCCCAGGCGGATCTTGGGTCCCTGCAGGTCAGCCATGATGGCCACTGGCTTGCCGAGATCGGCTGCTGCCTTCCGGACGTTCTCGTAGGTGTTGTCATGCACTGTGTAGTCGCCGTGGCTCATGTTCATACGGGCGACGTCAACGCCGGCCTCCAGCACCGCGAGGGTGTTTTCATAGCTGGCAATTGCCGGGCCGAACGTAGCCACAATTTTTGCGCGTCTCATATACCTACCCTATTGGTCTCTTGCATTGGTTAAGTTGTCGTGGAGGTGAACCCTCGATGCTGCACTAGAGGACGGCGATAGCCCGGTCCGTGGGCGCCACGGGTGCGGGCAGGATGGTGCTCCCCATCAGGAACTTGTCCACTGCTGCTGCGGCGGCACGGCCCTCGGCGATGGCCCAGACAATCAGGGACTGGCCACGCCCGGCGTCACCGGCAACAAAGACGCCCTCGGTGTTGGTCATGTAGTAACCGTCGCGGGACACGTTGCCGCGGCCGTCGAACTCGGCGTTGACCTGTTCGGTGATGCCGGCCGGCTCAGCCCCGGTGAAGCCCAGGGACAGGAAGACCAGGTCCGCAGGGATGATCCGCTCCGTACCGGCCTTGGGCAGGCGTTTGCCGTCAACGAATTCGGTTTCGGCAACCTTTACGCCGGTGAGCTTGCCGTTTTCACCGACGAACTCAACGGTGGAGGCGAGGTAGGTCCGCTCGCCGCCTTCCTCGTGGGCGCTGGCAACTTCGAACAGCGTGGGGAACGTGGGCCACGGCTGGTGGCCCGCCCGCTCTGAAGGGGGCTGCTTGCCGATGGCGAGCGTGGTGACGGACGCAGCACCGTGGCGGTGCGCCGTGCCCAGGCAGTCCGCCCCGGTATCGCCGCCGCCAAGGATGACAACGTGCTTGCCCTGGGCATGGATCTGGTTCTCCAGCGTCTCCCCCGCAACTACGCGGTTCGCCGGCACCAGGTAATCCATGGCGAAGTGCACGCCTTCGAGGTCGCGGCCCGGGATGGGCAGGTCACGCGGAACGGTTGCACCGGTGCAGACCACGACGGCGTCATAGCGCCTGCGCAGCTGCTCCCAGGTCACGTCCGTGCCCACCGCTACACCGGTGCGGAAGCGGGTTCCCTCCGACTTCATCTGCTCGATGCGGCGGTCGACCTGCTCTTTTTCCATCTTGAAGTCGGGGATGCCGTAGCGCAGCAGGCCGCCGATCTTGTCATCGCGCTCGTACACGGCCACTGTGTGGCCCACGCGGGTGAGCTGCTGCGCGACGGCCAGGCCGGCAGGCCCGGAGCCGACGACGGCAACGGTCTTTCCAGTCAGGCGTGCGGGAGGCAGCGGGCTGACCCAGCCGTTGTCCCAGGCTTCGTCGATGATGGAGACTTCCACCTGCTTGATGGTCACGGCAGGCTGGTTGATTCCCAGCACGCAGGACGCCTCGCACGGGGCGGGGCACAACCGGCCGGTGAACTCGGGGAAGTTGTTGGTGGCGTGGAGGCGCTCGATGGCTTCCTCGCCCTTGTCCCGCCACATGAGGTCATTCCACTCGGGAATGAGGTTGCCCAGCGGGCAGCCCTGGTGGCAGAACGGCACGCCGCAGTCCATGCAGCGGCCGGCCTGGGCCTTCAGGGTGCCCTTCTCCTGCGCCTCGTACACTTCCTTCCAGTCCATGATGCGGACGGGAACAGGACGGCGCGGCTGGGTTTCACGCTGACGTACTTTCAAAAATCCGCGTGGATCAGCCACCGGTTACCTCCAGGATTCGGGACCACACTTCTTCGCCGTCGGGGTCCAGGCCCTCTTCGATGGCGTCGAGACGGGTTTGCAGCACAGCCGCGTAATCGCGCGGCAGCACCTTGGTAATGCGGGCGGCGGTGTCATCGAAGTTCTCGAGGAGGCGCGCGGCCAGCTGGGAATCAGTTTCTTCAACGTGCTTGACCAGGAGGCCGTGCACGATGTCGCGGTCCTCGGCGTCCAGCTCGCGGAGCTGGAGTTCACCGGACTGCAGGGCGTCCTTGTTGACCTTGGCAGCGTCCAGGTCAAGGACGTAGGCGGTCCCGCCGGACATGCCGGCACCGAAGTTTCGCCCGGTGCGGCCAATGATTAGCGTCTGGCCGCCGGTCATGTACTCGCAGCCATGGTCGCCGATGCCTTCGACGACGGCGGTGGCGCCCGAGTTGCGGACCAGGAAGCGTTCGCCCACCTGGCCGCGCAGGAACATCTCACCGCTCGTGGCGCCGTAGCCGATCACGTTGCCGGCGATGACGTTGGTCTCCGCCTTGAACACATTGGTGCGGTCCGGCCGGACGATGATGCGCCCGCCGGAAAGGCCCTTGCCCACGTAGTCGTTGGAGTCGCCGAACAGCCGCAAGGTGATGCCTGCAGGCAGGAAGGCCCCCAGGGACTGGCCGGCGGTGCCGCTGAGGGTGACGTCGATGGTGTCCGTGGCAAGGACGTCCGTGCTGAACGTCTTGGTGACCACATGGCCCAGCATGGTGCCCACTGAACGGTCCGTGTTGATCACGTCCACCGAGATCTTCACCGGGCTGCGGTCCGTGAGGGCCTCAGTCGCCATGGTGATCAGCCGCTGGTCGAAGTGCTTGTCCAGCTCGTGGTTCTGGCCCGTCATGTTCCGCAGCGGAGCGTCGTCGTCGAACTCCAGCCCGTGCAGGATCGGATCCAGGTCCAGGCCGTCCGCCTTCCAGTGGTTGACAGCCTCCCGGGCGTCGAGGACCTCGGCGTGGCCGATGGCCTCTTCCAGGCTCCGGAAGCCCAGCTCTGCCAGGATTTCGCGGACTTCCTCTGCAAGGAACTCGAAGAAGTTGACCACGAACTCGGGCTTGCCGCTGAAGCGTGCCCGGAGTTCGGGGTTCTGCGTGGCAACGCCCACCGGGCAGGTGTCCAGGTGGCAGACGCGCATCATAATGCAGCCCTCCACCACCAGCGGAGCGGTGGCGAAGCCGAACTCCTCGCCGCCCAGCAGCGCGGCGATCACAACATCGCGGCCCGTCTTAAGCTGGCCATCAACCTGCACCACCACGCGGTCGCGCAGGCCGTTGAGCATCAGCGTCTGCTGCGTCTCGGCCAAGCCGAGCTCCCACGGGACACCGGCGTGCTTGAGAGAGTTCAGCGGCGAGGCGCCGGTTCCGCCGTCGTGGCCGGAAACGAGCACGACGTCGGCCTTGGCCTTGGTCACGCCGGACGCCACGGTGCCGATGCCCACCTCGGAGACAAGCTTGACGTGCACCCGGGCGGAGGGGTTGGCGCGCTTGGCATCGTAGATGAGCTGCGCGAGGTCCTCGATCGAGTAGATGTCGTGGTGCGGGGGCGGGGAGATCAGGCCGACGCCGGGGGTCGAGTGGCGGGTGCGGGCCACCCACGGGTAGACCTTCTGCGCCATCAGCTGGCCGCCCTCGCCGGGCTTGGCACCCTGCGCCATCTTGATCTGGATGTCGTCGGCGTTGGTCAGGTAGAGGCTGGTGACGCCGAACCGGCCGGAAGCGATCTGCTTGACGGCGGAACGGCGCTTGGGATCGAGCAGGCGGTCCACGTCCTCGCCGCCTTCACCGGTGTTGGACTTGCCGCCCAGCTGGTTCATGGCGATGGCCAGCGTCTCGTGGGCCTCCTGGGAGATGGAGCCGTAGCTCATGGCACCCGTTGAGAACCGCTTGACAATGCTGGAAACCGGCTCCACTTCCTCGAGCGGAACCGCCGGGCGCTCGTTCTTGAAGCGAAGCAGTCCGCGGAGGGTCATCAGGTTCTGGGACTGGTCGTCCACTCCCCTGGTGTAGGCCTTGAAGATGTCGTAGCGGCGCTCACGCGTAGCGTGCTGCAGCCGGAAGACGGTCTCCGGGTTGAACAGGTGGGGTTCGCCGTCGCGGCGCCACTGGTATTCGCCGCCGCCAAGGAGCGGGCGGTGGGGCTGCTCGATGCCGCCCTCGGGGTACGCCATCTGGTGGCGGGCCGAGACCTCGGCTGCGATGACGTCCAGGCCCACGCCGCCAAGCTGCGAGTGGGTGCCGGCAAAAAATTCGTCCACCAGTTCCTGGCCCAGGCCCAGCGCCTCGAACGTCTGGGCGCCGGTGTAGGAGGCGACGGTGGAGATGCCCATCTTGGACATGATCTTCAGGACGCCCTTGCCCAGGCCCTTGATCAGGTTGTAGACGCCGTCCTGCGGGGTGACCCCGGTGACGTCGCCGGCAGCAATGAGCTGCTCCACCGACTCCATGGCCAGGTAGGGGTTGACCGCGGACGCTCCGTAGCCGATCAGGACCGCCACGTGGTGCGTCTCGCGGACATCGCCCGCCTCCACGACCAGCGCGGTCTTGGTCCGGTTGGCGCTGCGGAGCAGGTGGTGGTGCACGGCGCTCACCAGCAGCAGGGACGGGATGGGTGCCCACTGTGCGTTCGAATCACGGTCGGACAGCACGATGTACTGCACGCCGCGGTTGATGGCTCCGGAAACCTGCTCACAGATTTCCGTCAGCCGCGCACGGAGCGCGTTCTCGCCGCCTTCGGGGCGGTAGAGCCCGCGGACCTTCATCGCGACCCGGAAGCCGTCGGCGTCCTCAATGTTGGCAATCTTGGCGAGCTGATCGTTGTTGATCACCGGGAACGGCAGCTGGACCTGGGGCTGGCGGACCTGCTTGGTGTCCAGGAGATTGCCGTTGGGGCCGATGGCACAGGTCAGCGACGTGACCAGCTCTTCGCGGATGGCGTCCAGCGGCGGGTTGGTCACCTGCGCGAAGGACTGCACGAAGTAGTCGAAGAGCAGGCGGGGTCGCTTGGACAGCACGGCCACCGGGGTATCCGAGCCCATGGCGCCCAGCGGCTCTGCACCGGTGCGGGCCATCGGGCCCAGCAGGATCTTCAGTTCCTCGGTGGTGTAGCCGAAGGTGCGCTGGCGGATGTTCACCGACGCAGCCGTGTGAACCACGTGCTCACGCTCGGGCAGGTCGTTCAGGTCGATCAGGTTGTCCTTTACCCACTCCGCCCACGGGTTGGCGGCGGCGACTTCCGCCTTGACCTCCTCGTCGTCGATAATGCGCCCGGCGTCGGTGTCCACCAGGAACATCTTGCCCGGGGACACGCGGCCCTTCTTGACCACCTTGGAGGGTTCGACGTCGATGACGCCCACCTCGGACGCGAAGACGATCAGGCCGTCTTCGGTGATCCAGAAGCGGCCCGGACGCAGGCCGTTGCGGTCCAGGGTCGCGCCCACCAGGTTGCCGTCGGTGAAGGAAACAGCTGCCGGTCCGTCCCACGGCTCCATGAGCAGGGAGTGGTACTCGTAGAAAGCACGGCGGGCCGGGTCCATGGTGGCGTGGTTTTCCCACGCCTCCGGGATCATCATCATGATCGAGTGCGTGATGGGGCGGCCGGAGAGCCACAGCAGCTCGGCCACCTCGTCAAAGGATGCCGAGTCCGAGGCGCCGGGAGTGCAGATGGGGTACAGCTCTTCCGGCGAGTCACCCAGCAGCGGGTTGGCGAGCTGGGACTGCCGGGCGCGCATCCAGTTGCGGTTGCCCTTGACCGTGTTGATTTCGCCGTTGTGCGCGATGGTGCGGAACGGCTGGGCCAGCGGCCAGGACGGGAAGGTGTTGGTGGAGAAGCGCGAGTGGACGATCGCGAGCTTGGTCTTGAAGCGCTTGTCCGAGAGGTCCGGGTAGAACGGCTCCAGCTGGGCGGTGGTGAGCATGCCCTTATAGACGATGGTCCGGGAGGACAGCGACGGGAAGTACACTCCGTACTTGTTCTGGGCGCGCTTGCGGATCCGCCAGGCGCGGGAGTCCAGCTCGTTGCGGTCCAGCTCCTCGCCCGTGGCGGACGCCAGGAAGGGCTGGGAGAAGTAGGGCATGCAGGCGCGTGCCATGGCACCGACGAGGTCGGCGACGATGGGCACCTCACGCCAGCCGAGGACCTTGAGGCCCTCGTCAGCCGCCAGGCCCTCGATGCCTGCCTTGGCGGCGTCGGCCTCGCGCTGCTCGGCGGGAAGGAAGGCGGTGCCGGCCACGTACTGGCCGGGGGCCGGAAGTTCGAACTCCGTGACCGCGCGGAAGAACTCATCCGGGATCTGCATCAGGAGGCCTGCGCCGTCACCGGTGCCTTCGTCAGCGCCCACGGCGCCGCGGTGCTCCAGGTTGCGCAGGGCGGTGAGGGCGGCGTCCACGATGTCGTAGCCGGGCTCGCCGCGGAGGGTGGCGATGATCGCAAGACCGCAGGCGTCCTTCTCCTGCTCCGGGTTGTACAGCCCGCTTGCCTCCGGCAGGGCTGCAAAGCGCTTGAACGGCGACATGGCAGCCTCGGGCTGGTCCGGTTCAGACCAGCTGGGAGTGTGAAGAGTTTGGCTCATGGGAGACGTCCTTCCTCCTGATCGTGCGTATGGAAGGGACACCGTTGGCCCCACTCGTCGGCGCCGCGGTTATGGGCACAACAAAGTGTTGATTACTGGAAATTGTAGGTCAGCGTGGCCTGCTGAACTAACAGTTACGCAGGCCCCTGCCCCGGGCAACACTGGGCAGCAGCTCTATGCTGTCCAGGGCGGCCCCGATGCCACGACACTGTGGTGGTTGGGCGCTTCGAGCGGTGGCTCTGCTGCCCTGCCTGGCCTGCGCGCTACTTGGTAGCGCCGGCTTCCGGCGCAGTTCCTGTGGCCGTGCTGCCGGAACTTCCGGCAGCGGTTGCGTCCGGTCCGGGCTTGGGGCCTGCCGGCGCAGCCTCGGCTTCTTCCGTGGGGACGGAAGCACGCCGGGAACCGCTTTGGTTATCAGGGAGATTATCACGCGATTCACTATCTGAGACAACAGAGTCCGTATCACGGACCGGTTCGCCGGCCGCTGACACAGCGTCTTTATCCGCCTTCGCCTCTTGTTTTTCCGAAGGTTCCCGGCCCGGCAGGTACACGCTGTCCGGCTCCGTGCGCTTCTTCCTTCCCAGCAGGATGAAGGCCACCAGGGCGGCCAGGAAGACGAAGATGCTCGTCCAGACATTAAGGCGGGTGGTGATGCCGAACAGCGAGATCTGCTCGGCGTCGTCGATGCGCATGGCTTCGATCCAGACCCTGCCCAGCGTGTAATACATAGCGTAGAGCCAGAACAGTCTGCTGCGGCGGAAGTTGAACTTCCGGTCCAGGGCGAGCAGGATCACGACGCCGGCCAGGTTCCACAGCGATTCGTAGAGGAACGTGGGGTGGAACAGGGTGTCGGCGGGTACGCCGGCCGGGAAGTTGGCGTTGTCTGCGTCGATCTGCAGTCCCCACGGCAGTGTGGTGGGGCCGCCGAACAGTTCCTGGTTAAAGTAGTTGCCCCAGCGGCCCACGGCCTGGGCCAGCAGCAGCCCGGGCGCGGCGGCGTCCAGGAACGCGGTGAGCTTCACGCCCGAACGGCGGCAGCCGATCCACGCCCCCACCACGCCCAGGACCACGGCACCCCAGATGCCCAGGCCGCCACGCTGGATTTGCGGGATCAGCGAGAGGTCCCCGGTGCCGTCGAAGCCGGGACCGAAGTACGCGTCAGGTGAGGAGACCACGTGGTACAGGCGGCCGCCGACGATGCCAAAGGGGATCGCCCAGACGACGATGTCCCAGACGCTGCCTTCAGGTGCTCCGCGCTTCGCCCAGCGGGCAGAGGTCAGCCACAGGCCGACCACGATTCCTGCCAGGATGCACAGGGCGTAGGCGTGGATGCGCAGCGTCCCCCACGGCAGGGGAATGTCGAAGCCGGACCAGTCCGGGCTGGGGATGCTGGCGGGCACCATGGCGGCTGCCTGAAGGAGCGTCTGCATGGATTAGGCTTCTTCCTCTGTTAGTCCGGTGTCACGGCTCAGCCCGGTGCTGAGGTCCTTGGTGAGCGCAGCGACGGCGTCCACGCCGCCGTCGCGGATTGCGGCCACCAACGCCGTGCCTACGATGACGCCTTCGGCGTACGCTGCGATCTCGCGGACCTGGTCGGCGTTGGAGACGCCGAGTCCCACGCAGACGCGCTCGGCGCCGGCGGCGTGGGCCGCGGCCACTACATCCTTGGCTGCCGTGCTGACGGAGGTCCGGGCGCCGGTGACGCCCATGATGGACACGGCGTAGACGAAGCCGCGGCTCGCGTCCACGGTCCGCTGCATGCGCTCGGTGGTGGAGGACGGTGCCACAAGGAACACCCGGTCCAGGCCGTACTTGTCCGATGCCTCCATCCACTCGGCTGCCTCGTCGGGGATGAGGTCCGGGGTGATGAGCCCGGCTCCCCCGGCCTCGGACAGGCGCCGCGAGAACTCGTCCACGCCCATCCGGACCACAGGGTTCCAGTAGGTCATGACCAGGACGGCCGCGTCGGTCTTGCTGGTGATGCCTGCCACCACGTCAAAGACCTGGCGGACGGTGAAGCCGTTTGCCAGGGCCTCCGTGGTGGCGGCCTGGATGACCTGGCCGTCCATAACGGGGTCCGAGTAGGGGATGCCGATTTCGATAAGGTCGGCGCCGTTTTCCGCCAGCGCGATGCCGGCGGCGATGGTCTGTTCCACGCTGGGGTAGCCGGCGGGCAGGTAGCCGATGAGGGCGGTACGGCCCTCGTCGCGGGCCTTGTCGATGGCCGCCGCTGACTTGCTGATGGTCTGTGCAGTGGTCACAGCTGCTCCCCCTCTTTGCCGATTTCCGACTCCGCGGAATCCTTGTCCAACAGGTCAAACCATTCGGCTGCGGTGGCCACGTCCTTGTCGCCGCGGCCGGAAAGGTTCACGATCACGATCTTGTCCTGCGCCGTCCCGCCGCCGGCGGTGGCTTCGTCTGCGAGCCGCTGCCCCACCTTGAGGGCGCCGGCCAGGGCATGCGCGGACTCGATGGCGGGGATAATGCCTTCGGTGCGGCACAGGAGCCGGAACGCTTCCATGGCCTCGCTGTCCGTGATTGGCTCGTAACTGACGCGCCCAATGTCGGCGAGGTAGGAGTGCTCCGGGCCCACACCGGGGTAGTCGAGGCCTGCGGAGATCGAGTGGGACTCGATGGTCTGGCCGTCGTCGTCCTGCATGAGGTAGGAGCGGGCGCCGTGCAGCACGCCGGGCTTGCCCAGCGTGATGGTGGCCGCGTGGCGGCCGGTTTCCACGCCGTCGCCGCCTGCCTCGAAGCCGTAGATCTTGACCGACGGATCGTCAAGGAAGCCGTGGAAGATGCCGATGGCATTGGAGCCGCCGCCGATGCAGGCGCAGACGGCGTCAGGGAGCCTGCCTTCCTGCTCCAGGATCTGGGCGCGGGCTTCTTCGCCGATGACTTCGTGGAAGTACCTGACCATGGCCGGGAACGGGTGCGCGCCGGCTGCGGTGCCGAGGAGGTAGTGGGTGTTGTCCACGTTGGCCACCCAGTCCCGCAGGGCGTCATTGATGGCGTCCTTGAGGGTCTGCGAGCCGCTGGTGACAGGGATAACAGTGGCGCCCAGGAGCTCCATGCGCGCAACGTTCAGTGCCTGGCGCCGGCAGTCCTCCGCACCCATGTAGACCACGCATTCCAGGCCCATGAGGGCGGCGGCGGTGGCGCTGGCCACGCCGTGCTGGCCTGCGCCTGTTTCGGCGATGACGCGGGTCTTGCCCATGCGCTTGGCCAGCAGGGCCTGGCCAAGGACGTTGTTGATCTTGTGTGAACCAGTGTGGTTCAGGTCCTCGCGCTTAAGGAAAATCCGGACTCCCCCGGCATGCTGGGAGAAGCGCTTTGCTTCCGTCAGGAGGGAGGGACGGCCGGAGTAGTTCTTGTTCAGGTCAGCAATCTGGGCCCGGAATTCGGGATCCTCCTTAGCTTTGTCGAAGGTCTCCTCGAGTTCGTCCAACGCGGCGATGAGGGACTCCGGCATCCAGCGTCCCCCGTAGCTGCCGAAGTAGGGTCCCGGGGCGTGCTTGAGGGAGCCGCCCTGCAGGAATGCTTCCGCGGCGTTGTTGTCAGCGTTCGCTGAGGGTGCGTCAGCCATCAGTCCCGTCCTGTTCCAGTTGATCGTTCAGTAAGTGTTGGCGTTCCGGCTGCGGGGCCGGGACAAATCCGCGGGCGGCAAACAGCCCATGACCACCGTGGCGTGTGCAGGGGCGTCCGGTCAGCCGCGGGCGGCGATGGCGGCGGCGCCCGCCGCCGTAAATTCGGCAATCCGCTCACGCGGGGTGGAGTGGCTCACCAGGGCCTCGCCCACCAGCACTGCGTTGGCGCCGTTCGCGGCGTAGTGGGTGACGTCGTCCACATCGCGGACGCCGGATTCGGCGACCACGAGTGCCCCGGACGGAATCAGCCCCGCCAGGGTGGCAAACACGGAACGGTCGACGTCGAGCGTCTTCAGGTTCCGCACGTTGACACCGATGATTCGCGCCCGGGCGGCGATGGCCCGTTCAATTTCCTCTTCGGTGTGCGTTTCCACCAGCACGTTCATGCCGAGTTCGGAGCTGAGCGCCGAATACTCGGTGAGCTGTGCATCGGAGAGGGCCGCCACGATCAGCAGGATCAGGTCCGCGCCGTGGGCGCGGGCTTCCCAGATCTGGTACTCGTCGAGCGTAAAGTCCTTGCGCAGCAGCGGAACATCAACCGCGGCGCGCACCGCATCGAGGTCCGCAAGCGAGCCGTTGAAGCGGCGCTGTTCGGTGAGGACGCTGATAACGGAGGCACCGCCGTCGGCGTACTGCCGTGCGAGGGAAGCGGGATCACCGATGGCGGCGAGGTCGCCCTTGGAGGGGCTGCGGCGTTTGATTTCCGCGATGACTTTCAGCTGTTCCCGGGACAGGGAGGGGCCGCCGAGCGCGGCCCAGGCGTCGCGGGCGGGCGCGGCGGCCTGGGCCCGGTCCTTCAGTTCAACGAGGGAAACGAGGCGTTTCCGCGCGTCCATATCCTCCCTGACACCGGCGTTGATGTCATCGAGAACAGTTGCCATCAGTGGCCGGAGTTCTTCAGCTTGCTGCCTTCGACGCCGTAGCCTGCCTTGCGCATGATGAAGCCGAGGATCAGCCCAACCACCATCACGCCGCCACCGGCGATGAAGATGGGGGTGTTGGCGATGACGAATGCGATGGACATGATGAGGGCGCCCACCAGCATCACGATGACGCAGGTCCAGGCCGCGGGGCTGTTGCCGTGGCCGAGTTCCTGGCTGTGGTCAATGGCGCCGGGGGCTACCGTGCGGGTGCCTGATTTGGAAACGGACGCAGGTGCTTTGCTCATGGAAAATCTCCTCAGGGTGGATACTGCTTACATTCTGCCATTTATTGGGCGCTGGCCGCGTATCGGCGGCCTGCCCGCGGCGCCGCGCAGGGCCGGGACGGTTCAGGTGGGGTCGTCGCCGCGGGAGAGCCGGTCCCAGCTGTCGATCTCGTCCACCGGACCTGCCGGCCGGCCCGCGCTGCCCGCGGCGGGCGCATCATATTTCGTCCGGGTCTTCCAATGCCGCCCGGCAGGGAGGATGAGCAGGGCTGCCAGGGCCAGCAGGCAACCGGCGACGACGGCGAGCACCGGGAAAGCCGTCACAGCCACTTGCGCCTGGCTGCCGGTGATCCCGGTTGCCGCTGCTATAGCTCCCTGGGCTGCAGCCAGGGGATTGGTTAGGACGGTAGCCGCTGCGGCAACGATCCCGGCCGCCGCCAGGACGATGATGGCCGCGGTGATCCACCTCGCGATCCTGCCTGCGATCGCCGCGGCGAGCCCGCCCGCGAGAGCCACCAGGGCCAGCGCCGTGACGGCAGTGGCGGCCTTGCTGCCCTGAACCGCCAGCGCCGCTTGCGCGGCACCGGCCTGGCCCGCCTGGTTCGGGTCAAGGGTGACCGTCATCCATGTTTGGGTGGTGGTGCCGAATACTGCCAGCGCCAGGACGGTGATGAGCAGGACCAACGTCGACTTTCGTGCCCAGGCAGGGGTGCCGGAGCTCTTTTTGGCGGTTGCCGTCTGGCCTGCTGCCGGATCCAGGCCGGACATCAGGAACCCGCCCCGCCCGGCAAGGTGTCCGCCGAGATGTTCTTCAGCGAGCCGGCTGTGTGCACCGCGCGGAGCGGAGCCGCAGCCTTGTTGACCGTTTCGAGGGCTTCGGTGGGGTTCACGGAGTCAGCCACGATGCCTCCGCCGGCCTGGACGTATGCCCGGCCCTCGCGGAGCAGGGCGGAGCGGATGGCGATGGCCATGTCCATGTCGCCGGCGAAATCCAGGTAGCCCACCACTCCGCCGTAGATGCCGCGGCGGTGCGGTTCAAGCTCATCGAGGAGCCGCAGGGCGCGGGGCTTCGGGGCTCCGGACAGGGTTCCGGCCGGGAACGTGGCCTTCAGGACGTCGTAGGCCTTCGCCTTCGGCGAGAGCTGCCCCACCACGGTGGAGACGAGGTGCATGATGTGGCTAAAGCGTTCCACCTCCATGAACTGGGTGACATCCACGGTTCCCGCCACGCACACCTTGGAAAGGTCATTGCGGGAGAGATCCACGAGCATCAGGTGTTCTGCCCGTTCCTTCTGGTCCGCCAGGAGTTCCTCAGCGAGTGCTTTGTCCGCCTCGACGGTTTTGCCGCGCGGGCGGGATCCGGCGATGGGGTGCGTGATGACCTCTTCACCCGTGACGGTCACGAGGGCTTCCGGCGAAGACCCGACGATCGAGTACTCCCTGCCCTCGGCGTCCTCAAGGCTGAAAATGTACATGTACGGGCTGGGGTTGGTGTTGCGCAGCACCCGGTAGACGTCCAGGGCGGAGGCCTTGCACTCCATCTCGAAGCGGCGCGAAATCACCACCTGGAACACCTCACCGTCCACAATGGCTTCCTTGCCGCGGTCCAGCGCAGCCAGGTACTCGGCTTCATCCCAGCGCTCCTGGACGCTGGAGGCGAAGTCCAGCGCCGCCGGCGCCAGGACCGAGACGGGCTGCGCCACCGGGGTGCTGACCTGGGCCAGGAGCGCCTTGACCCGCGCCACGGCGTCGTGCCAGGCCTCGTCCACGCGTTCGGAGCTGTCATCAAAGTTGATGGCGTTGGCGATCAGCAGCACCGTGCCGTCGACGTTGTCGTGCACGGCCATGTCGGTGACGAGGTTTAACGCCATCTCCGGCAGCTGCAGGTCATCCTCGGGCGGGCTCACCAGGCGCTCCCAATGGCGCACGGTTTCCCAGCCCAGGAAACCCACCAGGCCGGAGGTAAAGGGCGGCAGGCCATCGAACCTATCCGTGCGGAGGGCCTCGATGGTGTCGCGGACGGCATCCACCGGGCTGCCGTCCACCGGGACGCCCGCGGGCGGCTCGCCCAGCCAGTGCGCTTTCCCGTCCTTGGTGGTCAGTGTTGCCCGTGACCTGGCGCCGATGAACGAGTAGCGGGACCATGCCCCGCCCACGGCAGCGGACTCCATCAGGAACGTTCCGGGCTGCCCCTGCGCAAGCTTCCGGTACAAACCAATGGGCGTCTCGGCGTCGGCAAGTACCTTGAGCCGTACGGGGATCACGCGGCTGTGGCCGGCCAGTTCCCGGAACTCCTCAAGGCCCGGGCTGATAATTCCTAGGTCCTGCATGGCTATGCTGTTCCGCCTGTTCTCGTGGGGCCGGCTGCGCGGCGCCTGGTGGTGTGCTTGCAGGGGTGGCCAGCCCTCCCCCGCGTTCCGCAGCAACCTGCGGTAAAGAGTGTCAGGCTGCCTGACCCGTGCTGACCGCCAGGTCCCTGCCGTCGAAGCAGGTGCGGGTGCCTGTGTGGCATGCGGCGCCTACCTGGTCCACGCGCACCAGCAACGCATCGCCGTCGCAGTCCATGGCCACGGACTTTACCCACTGGACGTGCCCGGACGTGTCTCCCTTGCGCCAGTACTCCTGGCGGGAGCGGGAGTAGAAGGTGACCCGGCCGCTGGTCATGGTCCGGTGCAGCGCCTCGTCATCCATCCAGCCCAGCATCAGCACCTCGTTGGTGTCGAATTGCTGCACGACGGCGGCCACCAGGCCTGCGCTGTCGCGCTTGAGGGCCGCGGCCAGCTCGGCCGGGAGCGGACTTGCCGGCGCGGACGACGTTCCGGCCGGTGCCGCCGGCGGCGCTGCGGGCACGGCGGAATCAGTGGTTGGGGCGGGGGCGGGCTGCTCTGACATCAGGTCAAGTCTAGTGCCTTGGCCATGCCCCAATTCCTGTGTGAACAACGGCACGCCTGCCCCACCGGGCACGCTGCCCAACTGCGCGGCTCTCGTGCTAGTTTCACAAGTGATGCATTTCGTCGACCCGTCCCGAGAAGTCCTGGCCGAAACCCTCCTTGCGGCCGGTCCCGACGCGCCCACGCTCTGCAAAGGCTGGCGCACCCGGGATCTTGCCGCGCACCTTTACCTGCGCGAACGCAAAGCCGCCGTGGGACTGGGGCTGATCATCAAGCGCCTGGCGAAGGCATCAGACCAGGCCACGGCCAAGCTGTCCGCGAAGGTCACCACCGCGGACGCCTACGCCCGGCTGGTGAACACCTTCCGTGCCGGGCCGCCGGCCCTCTCGCCCATGAACATCAAGGGACTGGACGAGAGCGCCAACCTGATTGAGTACTTTGTGCACACAGAAGACGTGCGCCGTGCCGTGGACCGGTGGGCGCCGCGGGCATTGGACGAAGCCTATTCGGACGCCCTGTGGGACGAGCTCGTCAAGCGCGCCGCCATCCTGTACCGGGGAGTCGACCTGGGCATCGTTCTGGTGCGGCCCTCGGGACCGCGGCATGTTGCCAAGCGCGCACCGGTTTCGGTGGCCATCGTCGGCGAGCCGGGCGAACTGCTGATGCACGCCCACGGCCGCACCCGCCACGCCCTGGTGACCTTCGAGGGCCAGCCCGACGCCGTCGCCCTCCTGCAGTCAGCCGAAGTAGGGCTTTAACCCCTTGGAAGACGCTAGCGGACTTCGAAGCCGGCTTCCCTGATGGCGGTTTTGACCTGCGACATCATGTCGTCCGGTCCCCAGTGGAAGATGGATGCGGCCAGCACTGCATCGGCGCCGGCTGCGACGGCGGGCGGGAAGTGTGCCGGCTCCCCGGCACCGCCGGAAGCGATGATGGGCACTTTGACGGCAGCCCGGACCAGGCGGATAAGTTCCAGGTCGAACCCGTCCTTGGTGCCATCGGCGTCAATGGAGTTCAGCAGGATCTCGCCCACGCCGCGGTCCGCGGCTTCCTTTGCCCATGCGATGGCGTCAATCCCTGTGCCCGTGCGTCCGCCGTGGGTGGTTACTTCGAATCCCGACGGCGTGGGCTGGGACCCGGGGCGGGTGCGGCGGGCATCAACCGACAGGACAAGGACCTGGGAACCGAAGTGCCGGGTGATCTCGTCGATGACGTCGGGCCGCGCCACGGCTGCGGTGTTGATGGATGCCTTGTCCGCGCCGAAGCGTAGAAGCTTGTCCACTTCTGCCACGCCGCGGACCCCGCCGCCCACGCACAGCGGAATGAATACTTCCTCGGCGGTCCGGCGGACCACGTCAAAGGTGGTTTCGCGGTTGCCTGAGGATGCGGTGACGTCCAAAAAGGTCAGCTCGTCGGCGCCGGCGTTGTCGTACCGGTGGGCCAGCTCAACCGGGTCCCCGGCGTCGCGGAGGCCCTCGAAATTGACGCCCTTAACGACGCGCCCGGCGTCCACGTCGAGGCATGGAATGACGCGTACGGCTACTGCCATGGGAACTCCTGGAATTCTGGGGTGCGTTGATGCAGCGGTGCGTGCGGAATCAGATGCGGCAGGCGTGGATGCTGCTGACCAGGATGGCGCGGGCGCCAAGGTCGTACAGCTCGTCCATGATCCGGTTGGTTTCCCTCTTGGGCACCATGGAACGCACGGCAACCCAGTCAGAGTCCCGCAGCGGAGAGACCGTAGGTGATTCCAAGCCTGGCGTCAGCGCAGCGGCCTGTTCAACGAGTTCCTTGCGGATGTCGTAGTCCATCAGCACGTACTGGCGGGCCACCAGGACGCCCTGCAGACGGCGGATCAGGACCTCAATTTCCTTGGCTGTGCCGTTTGCGGCACCACCTTCTTCGGTCCGCCGGATCAGGACGGCTTCGGACTTGAGGATCGGCTCGCCGAAAATCTCCATCCCGGCCGCTTTGAGGGTGTTGCCGGTTTCGACGACGTCAGCGATGGCGTCCGCAACCCCAAGCCGCACGGAGGATTCAACGGCGCCGTCCAGGCGGACCACTTTGGCGTTGACGCCGCGTTCGGCGAGGTAGCCGCGGAGCAGGCCGTCATAGCTTGTGGCCAGCCGCTTGCCCTCCAGCTCCTCAACTTTGGCGAAATCCCCTACCGGACCGGCGAAGCGGAAAGTGGAGGCGGCGAATCCCAGCGGCAGCAGCTCTTCGGCTTCCACTTCGGCGTCCAGCAGCAGGTCGCGTCCGGTGATCCCGACGTCGAGCGTTCCCTGCCCGACGTAAACGGCGATGTCGCGGGGACGGAGGAAGAAGAACTCGATGTCGTTGTCCGGGTCCATCATGACCAGTTCGCGGGTATCGCGGCGCTGGCGGTAGCCGGCTTCGGACAGCATGGCAGAGGCGGCTTCGGACAGGGAACCCTTGTTGGGGACGGCTACTCGCAGCATGGGAAATCTTTCTGGATTCGGGAGGTCTAGGTATTCAGGCAATGCGGGCCACGGCGGGCACCGGCGGCAAAGGCGCGCCGGACCGGTGGCTACAGATGCTTGTAGACGTCTTCCAGGGTCAGGCCTTTGGCGAGCATCAGAACCTGCAGGTGGTACAGCAGCTGGGAGATTTCCTCGGCCGCCGCTTCATCGGATTCATATTCGGCGGCCATCCATACTTCGGCTGCTTCCTCAACGACTTTCTTGCCGATGCCGTGGACACCGGAGTCCAATTCAGCGACGGTGCGGGAGCCTTCCGGGCGGGTGGCTGCCTTCTCGCTGAGTTCAGCGAACAGCGTCTCGAAATTCTTCACGCCCTCCAGCCTACTTGCTGCGGCCCGAAGGGCGCCTGTCGGGCCGCTGCATGACGGGCGCGATGTGATTGAACACACACGCGCCCGCCATCCGTTAAGCCTGCTGGCTGCGGTACTGCTTGAGGACGACGGCGGTGGCCAGTGCCGCGGTAACGGCTTCGTGGCCTTTGTCTTCCTTTGAGCCGGGGAGGCCGGCACGGTCCAGGCCCTGCTGTTCCGTGTCGCAAGTCAGGACGCCGAAGCCCACGGGAACTCCGGTGCGCACGCTCACGTCGGTGAGGCCCGACGTCGCCGCCTGGCAGACGTACTCGAAGTGCGGCGTACCGCCGCGGATGACGACGCCGAGGGCTACGACGGCGTCGAAGTGGGGTGCCAGCCGGGCTGCAGCGACAGGCAGCTCAAAGCTGCCCGGGACGCGCAGGACAGTGGGCTCGGCGATGCCGGCGTTTTTCGCCGCGCGCAGTGCACCGTCCAGGAGCCCGTCCATGATCTGGGTGTGCCAGCTGGCCGCCACGATGGCCAGCCGGAGCTGGGACGTTTCGGCCGGGTTGAGGGTGGTGAGGTCGATATCGGGGGCGCCGTGTCCGCTCATAGGTAAATGCTGTTCCGTTCAGTGTTGTTGATGGGTCAGTCTTGCTCGTGGTCAAAGGAAGTATCAGGGGTTGTGACGGGCACTGCGACGCCGACGTGGGTGCCCAGAACCAGGCGGTGCTCCATGCGGTCCTTCTTGGTCTGCAGGTACCGGATGTTCTGGTCGCGGGACGGAACCTCGGTGGGGACCATTTCCACAACCTTGACGCCGGCCTTTGCCAGCCTGTTCTGCTTGTCCGGGTTGTTGCTCAGGAGCCGGACTTCATGCAGCCCCATCTCGGCCAGCACCTGGGCGGCTGCCTTGTAGCACCGTGCGTCCACGGGCAGGCCCAGCTGTTCGTTGGCCTCCACGGTGTCGAAACCGGCCTCCTGCAGCGCGTAGGCCTTGATCTTGTTGGCGAGGCCGATGCCCCTGCCTTCCTGTCCGCGCAGGTAGAGCAAGGTTCCGCCATGCTCACGGATCATCTCCAGCGCATAGGCCAACTGCTCGCCGCAGTCGCAGCGGTAGGAACCAAAGACATCTCCGGTAAGGCATTCCGAGTGCAGCCGGACCAGCGGGGCCTGGCCGTCTTTGGGCGGATTGGGGGAACTGACGGCCAAGTGCTCGGCACCGGTCTGCAGGTCTATCCATGCCTGGGCGATAAAGTCACCGAAAGCCGTGGGCAGCTGGACGATAGGTCCGCCGCTGACGGGATGGGGTACCCGGCCGTTGCCGGACTCTGCCTGGTGGTGGCCGTTGGCAGGCGTTGTCCTGTGGTGGCCGTTGCCCGAATCGGGCAGATGGTGGCCGTTTCCCGAAGCTTCGGAAGCCGTCATCGTATCTCCTCTTCTCCGCCCTGGCGTCCTGCCCGGGTGTTGCTGTCAGCCGACAAGCCCGCTGCCTCAAGGTAAGCCACCAGGTCCTGGATCGAGATCAGGGGGCACCCGTGTTCCGCGGCAAAGGCACGGAGCCCATCCAGCCGCATCATCTCGCCATCGTCGTAGACAACTTCCGCGATGACGGCCGCAGCTTCCAGGCCGGCCAGGCGGCACAGGTCAACAGCGGCCTCAGTGTGGCCAGGACGTTCCCGCACACCACCGTCAACCGCACGCAGCGGAAAAATATGCCCGGGGCGGGTCACGGACGACGGTTCGGACTGCGGATCCGCAAGGACCCTGGCCGTGAGGGCCCGGTCCGTCGCGGAAATTCCGGTGCTGACGCCGATGGCGGCGTCGCAGGACACTGTGTAGGCGGTGCCTTTGGCATCCTCATTGACCGCCACCATGGGAGGCAGCGCCAAGGCGTCCGCGCGGTCGCCTGACAGCGGTACGCAGATAACGCCGGAGCTGTACCGGATGGTCCATCCCATCAGTGCCGGAGTGGCGTGCTGGGCGGCGAAGATGATGTCGCCCTCGTTCTCACGGTCCTCGTTGTCCACAGCCAGCACGGGCCGGCCGGCGGCGATGGCCCGCACCGCTTCCTCGATGGTGTTCAACCGGGGGGCTTTATCCGTCCGGGTGCTGGCGGCGGCGGGTGCAACCTGCGGTTCGAACCGGACTGCGGCGTTCATCGTGCTCCTCCTTCAACAGCGGCGGGCGCTGGGGTGCTGAACGCAAGGAGGCGTTCGGTGTACTTGGCCAGGACGTCCACTTCCAGGTTCACCCGGCTGCCGGTGTTCTTGGCGCCGAGCCCGGTTTCGGCGAGGGTGGTGGGGATGAGCCCCACCTCGAACCAGGGGCTCTGCTCCGCTGCGGGGCTGACCGCCGTGACGGTGAGTGAGACGCCGTCGATGGCAATGGATCCCTTTTCCGCGATGTAGCGGGCCAGGTTCCCGGGCACCCCGAAACGAAGCCTTTCCCAGTTGCCCAGCGGCTCGCGTTCAAGCAGCACGCCGACGCCGTCCACGTGGCCCTGGACCACGTGCCCGTCCAGCCTGCCGCCGGCCGGGACGCAGCGCTCAAGGTTGACCGCGTCACCGGGAGCCAACTCGCCGATGGTGCTGCGGACAAGGGTCTCCCCCATAACGTCCACGCTGAATTCTTTGCCGTCTATTTCGGTGGCGGTGAGGCAGACACCGTTGACGGCGATGGAGCCGCCCAGGGCGAGCCCTTCGGTGGTGCCGGGCGCGTGCAGCCGGACGGTGGCGCTGGCATCCCCGTCCGTCTCCACGGACAAAACGTGCCCTTGCTCGGCAATAATTCCGGTAAACATCAGTAGCCTCCCTGGGCTTGCTCCGCGGTGGCGCGGGACGGTTGTGGGTGAAGTGTTGTTTGTGGTTCCCGGGCAACGGCGGGTTGCGGTCGAAGGTGGAGTCTTAGGTCCCGGCCCAGCGTTCGGACGGCGCCGCCGTCGGACGGGTCCCATTCCCACTGCTGCGCGTCGGCGAGGGTGGTAATTCCCAAGCCGGCGAGGGCCGGGGTTCCGGAGCCAAGCAGTGTGGGGGCCAGGTAGACAATGAGTTCGTCAACGAGCCCGGCCGCGAGGAATGCGCTGAGGATGCGCGATCCTCCCTCGACCATAAGGTGGCGGATTCCGGACCCGTAAAGGGAGGACAGCGCTTCCTGGGGGTCGCGGGTGGGAAGATGCGTTACCAGGCCGTCGCTTCCGTGGATGGCGGCGTCCGCCGGGATGTCACGCAGTCCCATCACGGCACGCAGCGGTTGTTTCCGGGCAAGGGTTCCTGCGGGGTTGCGGGCAGTGAGGCGGGGGTTGTCCACCAACACGGTCTGGGTTCCCACGAGGATTGCATCGATGCGGCCGCGGATTGCGTGGTTGTCGGCCAGGGATTCGGGACTGGAAATCCACTGGCTGGTGCCGTCCTCTGCTGCAATGCGGCTGTCCAGCGTCTGCGCGATGTGCAGCGTGACGAACGGGCGTTTTGCCGCCACTGCCTCAAACCACCGGCGGTTCAGGTCCAGTGCTTCGCCGGCAGCCAGTCCGCTGCGCACGCGTACGCCCGCCGCCCTCAGGGTGGCGGCCCCGCCCGCCGCCGGGTCATGGGGATCGTCCACGGCATAGACGACGTCGGTGATTCCTGCGGCGATGATCGCCTGGGCACAGGGGCCGGTGCGGCCGACGTGGTTGCAGGGTTCCAGGGTCACCACCATGGTGCATCCGGACAGATCAAGCCCTGCGGCAGCCGCCTGAGCTATCGCGTCTGCTTCGGCGTGGGCGGTGCCTGCCCCGCGATGGTAACCGGTGACGAGTTCGCGGCCCTCTGAATCGACGACGACGGCCCCCACCAGGGGGTTCGCGCCGCGGGGCCCCTGCAGGGCCGCCTGCAAGGCCGCTTCCATCGCAGCGGTCTCGGCGGCAGTGAAGGCTGTAACAACTCCGGCCGTCATGCGGGAGCCTCGATGGTGGTGCTGCCCGGTATGGCGGCAGCGGAGTTTGTGGCGTTTAAGAGCCATCGCAGCAGGTTCATAGTGCTTGTGTCGTTCCTTCCCTCTAGAACCGCGATGGCTCCGGGGATATACGACAGCAGAAGGCCGCGGCGTCGCATGACGCCGCAGAAACAGCTGTACGTGCTTCTCTCATCCAGACTTTAACTGTCGGTACCGGAATTTCACCGGTTCAACCGTCCGCCGGGATTCTCCCAAAGGAAAACCACCGGCTCGCGGGTCGCGGACTGTCACCGCCGGTTCGGACTTACACCGACCCCGGAGCACGTATGTGTGTTGCTATTGTGCCATAACGGCGTACGGCTCCCTGCTATTCCACCGACGTGCGTAACGTTTGGCTTCCTGCCTCCCGCAGGCGGTTGATCGCCGCGGCCGGATCCTCCGCACCGTACACAGCCGACCCTGCGACGAAGACGTTGGCGCCGGCCTCTGCTGCACGGGTGATGGTGTCTTCGGTGATGCCGCCGTCAACTTGGATGGCCACACCGATCCCCGAACCGTCGATAGCCTGCCTGGCTCGCCGGATTTTCGGCAGGGTCACATCGAGGAACGCCTGGCCGCCGAAGCCCGGCTCCACCGTCATGATGAGCAGCATGTCCAGCTCGGGGAGCATGTCCAGGTACGGCTCGACAGGCGTACTGGGCCGAAGCGCCATTCCTGCCTTGGCGCCCCTGGCCCGCAGTTCGCGGGCGAGCTTGATGGGCGCAATGGCGGCCTCTGCGTGGAAGGTCACTGATGCCAGGCCGGCATCTGCAAAACCGGGTGCCCAGCGGTCGGCGTCTGCAATCATCAGATGCGCGTCCAGGGGCACCGGGCTTACGGCCTGGATCCGCTGCACCACCGGCAGGCCGATGGTGAGGTTGGGCACAAAGTGGTTGTCCATCACGTCCACGTGCACCGCGTCCGCGTTGCTGATGCGGTGCAGCTCAGCCTCAAGGTTGACGAAATCGGCGGACAGGATGCTCGGGTTGATGCAGCATTGCGTCACAGTGGGAACCTTTCACGGATCAGGTCTCTTTGCAGGTCAGGGTCTTGGGGACCAAGGGCCTCCAGGAAACCAGGACTTTTGCGGATCAGGGCTTTTCGCGGCTCGGGGCTTTGCGGATCAGGGCTTCTTGTGGATCAGGGCCAGGAACATGGCATCGGTGCCGTGGACGTGGGGCCACAGCTGCGCGGTCGAATCATGCCCGGCGCCGAGGTTGCCTGGAAGGCTGACGCGGTCCAAAGCCTGGCCGGCCTCCAGCAGTTCAAGGTCATCGCGTTTGCGGAGCACATCCGTGACCACGGCCGTGGTCTCGGCCGGGTGGGGCGAGCAGGTCACGTAGGCAACGACTCCACCGGGGCGGACCGCGGCCAGGGCCGATTTGAGGAGATCGCGCTGGAGCTGGCCGAGGTCTGCCAGGTCCTTGGGCGTGCGGCGCCAGCGGGACTCCGGCCGCCGCCGGAGCGCACCCAGCCCGCTGCAGGGGACGTCTACGAGGACCCGGTCAAAGAATTCAGGCTTCTCCGTGCCCACCTCGCGGCCATCACCCGTGCGGACCTGCCATGTTTCCCGCGGGACGGCCGAAAGCGCCTGGGTCACGAGCTTGGCGCGGTGCGGTGCAGGTTCGTTCGCCAGCAGGGTAGCGCCCCTCTGGCTGGCCAGCGCACCGAGCAGTGCTGCCTTGCCACCCGGCCCGGCGCAGAGGTCCAGCCAGGCCTCGCCAGGGCTTTCCTCATCCGAGCCAGTGTTCCGGCCCAGGTTCACGGCTGCCATGGCGCGCGCCACCAGCTGCGAGCCGACGTCCTGCACCCTGGTGCTGCCCTCCCGGACGGAGGCAAGCCGCCCGAGGTCTCCGCCGCTGGACAGTGCCGAGCCTTCCACCAGTTCGCCGGGGGTGGCTCCGTTCTCCAGGGCCTCGTCGAGGCTGCCGATGCCGGGCAGGGCCACCAGGTTGACCACCGGGGCGGCGTTGTCCGCTTCCAACAGGTCGTTGATTTCTGAGGCAGAGCGCCCGTGCGCCACGAGTGACTGGCGCATGGCGCGGACGATCCACTCGGGATGGGCGTAGCGGAGGGAGGCGACCTTGGTTTCGTCAGTTTCTCCGGCGACCAACTGCTCCAGCCACTCCTCAAGGGTGTGCGCAGTGACCTTCCGGAGGACGGCATTGATGAGGGCCGATGGTCCAGCGCCGATTACTGCACGGGCCAGGCCAACGGTTTGGTCCAGGGCCGCGTGCGCCGGGACGCGCATGGCCAGCAGTTGGTGCGCTCCGATCCGAAGGGCGTCGAGGATGGCCGGGTCCAGTTGTTCCAGCGGCCGGTCCACGCACCGGGCAAGGATGGCGTCATAGGTTCCCTGACCGCGGAGCGCCCCGTAACTGAGTTCGGTGGCGAAACCCGCGTCCCGTTTGTCCAGCCCGTGCTGCCGGATCCGAGCGGGCAGCACAAGGTTGGCGTACGCGTCCTCGGCGGCTACCGCGCGAAGGACTTCGAAGGCCACCAGTCGGGCGGGATCTGCCCTGCGGGTGCGCTGGGAAGGGGCGTTGTCGGTGAAACTGCGCTGGGTGCTGCGGTTCCGTTCCCGTCCCTTGGCATTTCGGTTGCTCGAATCACGGGGCCCTCCTTGGCCACGGCCACCGCGCTGGCCGCCGCTCCCGCCGCCCGCGGCGCTCCCGCCGCCCGCGGCGCTCCCGCCTCCGGCTGAGCTTCCGCCTCCGGCTGAGCTTCCGCCTCCATTTCCGCCGCCGGCTTTACCGCGACCGCCTTGATTGCCGCCGGACCCGCTCATTCGAACACCACGCTTTCAAGGGAAGCCATACCGCGTGCCCAATCGGCAGCGGCCATCATCTTTTTGCCGGCCGGCTGGATCCGGGTCAGCTCGACAGCATGGGAGCCGGTTCCTACCAGCACGCTTTTGCCCTGCAGCGAGACGGATCCGGGCGCGAGGCCGGAAACGTCCGGCCGGAGCCGTACGGGAGCCAGCTTGATGCGCTGGCCGTCCATCACGGTCCAGGCTCCGGGCTCGGGAGTGACACCCCGCGCCTGCCGCCCAAGTGCCAGGGCAGGGTGTTCCCAGTCGAGGCGGCCGTCATCGAGGGTCAGCTTGGGGGCCAGGGAAACCTCGCCGGACTGCGGAACGGCGGCTGCCTTGCCGGCGTCAATGGCCGAGAGGGTCTGGGCCAGGAGCACTGCCCCGCTGTGGGACAGCCGCTCCAGCAACTCCCCCGCGGTATCTTCCGGCCCCACCGTTTCCGTGAGGGTGCCAAAAACGGGCCCGGTGTCCAGGCCCTCCTCCAAGTGGAAGGTCACGGCCCCGGTGACGTCGTCACCGGCCATCACGGCACGCTGCACCGGAGCGGCGCCACGCCAGGCGGGAAGGAGCGAAAAGTGCAGGTTGATCCAGCCGTGCGGCGGGATACAGAGGGCGGCGGCGGGAACCAATCCGCCGTAAGCGACGATCGCGGCCACATCGGGGCTAACAGCAGAAATCCTGGCGGTGGTTTCCGCATCAATCCGGGCCGCGTGAATGACCTCAATGCCGAGTTCCGCGGCGCGGGCAGCTACCGGCGATGGCGTCAGCACGCGTTTGCGGCCTATCGGCGCGTCCGGCCTGGTCAGGACTGCAACAACATCGAAACCTGCTTCAACCAGCGCATCAAGGGACGGAACAGCGACGGCGGGGGTCCCCGCGAAAAGGACCCTCACCCGTTGGCACCAGCCGCGCCGGCACCGAAGCCCGACCCGGAGGCAGCGCCGCCGAAACTTGAGCCGACCGTCTTGGCGCGCTTCGCCGTCGTCCGTTCGGTGACGGAGTCGTAGTTGGCGTTGCGGATGGAGCGCAAGGCAGCTTTCCGGTCCTCGCCCTCCAACCGGTCCGTGTAGAGGATTCCGTCCAGGTGGTCGTTCTCATGCTGGAAACAGCGCGCCAGCATGCCCGCGCCCTCGACTGTTACGGGGTTTCCGTGCATGTCCACGCCGGTGACCCGGGTGGAACGGTAACGGCGCACGGGGAAACCAAGGCCGGGGATGGACAGGCAGCCTTCCACCTGGTCGGGCTGGAAATCCTCGCTGTTTTCCAGCACGGGGTTGATGATGTGCCCTTCCACGCCGTCGATTCGATAGGTGAACACGCGCTGGCTCACCCCCACCTGGGGCGCGGCCAGGCCGGCACCATCAACGTCTTCCATCGTTTCGGTCATATCCGCCACCAGTTTGGCCAGCTCCGGCCCGAATTCCGTCACAGGATCGGCAACTGTGCGGAGCACAGGATCGCCGATGATGCGGATATTCAGAATAGCCATGCGCTGTTTTTCCTTACAGTTGGCGGGAACGGGAACCTATCCAGTTTAGGCGCAGACACCTTGGGTGCAGGCAACGCCTAGACGGTCTGTACCTGTGCGAGCGGCGGCGGGGCAATGGGCAGCAGCGCGGCGCCAGCGGAAATCGTGTCCGCTGACAATTCCCAGACACGCCGGAGGGCACAGAACTTCCACCAGTGGTGCTTAAGGACCTCAGGGTTGGCACGGACCGGACGGACCTCGGTTTCACCAATGGCCACGGCCAGCAGGACGGGGTTGTCGCCGTACTTCCAGGGCTCCCAGGTCCCCGCTTCCGGATCCACCAGGCTCTCTTCTGCCTTCATGCCGGCCACCAGCTGCATCACCACTTTGTCGTCCAGCGGCTTGACCAGCCCGTCCCGGGTGGTGCCCTTGGTCTTGTAGTCGATCAAGCAGACCCTGCCGTTGATCCGGGCAACAAGGTCGAGGGTGCCTGCGTAGCCTACGGCGTTGTTCCAGACGGTGATCTCCGGGGCGATGGGTTCCACCCGGTAAAGCTCCCACCATTCATCGAAGCGGACGGCGAAGGCTTCTTCGCCGTTGGCGGCCAGTGCCTCCCGGGCTTCCTTCATGGCATGCTGCCGGCCCAGCGCCCGCAGGGCCACCTGCTCGCAGTAGTAATGCACGCGGTCCCCGCGCCTTGCGGCCTCGTCCCGGTACGTTTCCGCTGCCTTGGCCGCGCGGTTGACGGCCTGCTTGATTTTGGCAGGGCTGCCGAGGCAGTCGGCGAGCAGTGGATCCTTCGCCAGGCTGCTGGCCCCCATGTATCCAAACCAGCCGTCAAGCCCGTGCGGCTGCTGACCGATCACTGTGGTGATGGACGGCACGGAGAAATGCTCAGAGGTGGACCGGGCGTACATCCGCCCGTATTCCGTGGCGTGGGCAAGAAGTGGAGCAGTCATAGGAAAGACTCTTTCACAGGGGGCTGACATCATGTCCGGGCGCACAAAAAAGGTCCGTTTCCGCTGCAGATGAGCGGAAACGGACCAATATGCGGTGGGCGATACTGGGTTCGAACCAGTGACCTCTTCGGTGTGAACGAAGCGCGCTACCACTGCGCCAATCGCCCTGATGCATTTGAATGTTAGCCGACCCTGCAGCCATTTCGGAAATCGGCTTCAGCCGGCAGCAAAAGGGGCACCCAGCCAAGCACCCAACCCGACTGCGGAGCGGACAAAAGGGTGCAGGCCCGCGCAGGATGATCCGGAAGCCAGCCCCAACCCATAGCCGGCCAGCGCAGCCGGCCCCGCCAGCCGCCGTCGGGAATTACACATCTGTAACTCGTGGAATCCCGCGCCATTGCAGGGAAGCAGCGCCATTGGCCAGTCATGAAGCCGACACGATTTGGAGAATCCCGGAACCTCCTATATTGTTTTTACTCGTTGGAAAGCGAAGAAATGCCGGGAACGGCAGCGAATCGGCCCTCCAAAATGCGGACGTAGCTCAGCTGGTAGAGCACCACCTTGCCAAGGTGGATGTCGCGAGTTCGAATCTCGTCGTCCGCTCGCAGGACACTGTCAC
>JBKJVX010000139.1:0-2656 GCA_046717065.1 Arthrobacter sp.
GCCAGAAGCTCACGGATGACGACCGGGACGTGAGCTACGGCAGCACCACCATCATGCCGGACAACAAGACCATCACGCTCGTCTGCGACGACAATCCCGAGCGCATGTCGAAGATGGCCACCATGACGATCGGTTCGCCCACCGTAACCTACGTGAAGGACGCCTGGCTCGACTCGAAGTGGGAGGTCGAGGGCGTCTTCTTCTCGCGGGACTACAAGCACATGGGCGCCCTCATCAATGAGGACGGCTACGCGCGCCTCAAGATGCGCGAGGTCGACTCGAAGAAGGAACTGCCGAATCCGCCGCTCGACGGCATTCTCGGGAGCGCCATCTTCGACAGGCAGGGGGCCTGCATCATGTCGTTCTCCGGCCCGACGCGCGCCCCGGACGTCTGGAAGTGGAACCCGAGGACGAAGGAGCTGAAGCAGCTCACCTATTCCATCTACGCGGGCATCGACCGGAACCTCTTCCGCGACCCGCAGCTCGTGCGCTACGAGAGCTTCGACGGAATCCAGGTCCCGGCCTTCCTTTACCTGCCTCCGAACTATAAGAAGGGGACGCCGATTCCCTTCCTGGTGGACGCCCACGGTGGCCCCGAGAGCCAGTTCCGGCCGGACTTCATCCGCAACTTCCAGTACCTCATGCTGAACGGCTACGGCATCCTCGCGCCGAATCCGCGCGGATCGTCCGGGTACGGCGTCGACTACATGAATCTCGACAACTACAAGAACCGGAAGGACTCGCTGAAGGATTACAAGGCCGGCGTAGACTGGCTCATCGCCAACGGCTACACCGAAAAGGGGATGATCGGCATTCGCGGCGGCTCCTACGGCGGTTACGTCGTGCTCGGCATGATAACGGAGTATCCCGACCTGTTTTCGGCCGCCGTCGACGTCGTCGGCATTGCCAACTTCAAGACCTTCCTCGAGAACACGGCCGACTACCGCCGCCACCTCCGCGAAGCCGAGTACGGCCCGCTCAGCGATCCCGAGTTCCTGGCCTCGATCTCACCGATCCACAAGGCGTCCTCTATCAAGACCCCGCTCCTCGTCGTGCACGGCGCCAACGACCCCCGGGTCCCCGTCGGGGAGGCCCGGCAGATCCTGGCCGCGGTCCAGAAGAACGGCGGCATCGCCGATTCGCTCATCTTCATGGACGAAGGCCACGGCTCCGGCAAGCGCGTGAACACGATCATCGAGTATCGGAAGCAGGTGTCGTTCCTCGATTCCTTCCTGAAGCGGAAGGAACTGATCATGAAGAAGGACTGAGGGAGACGGCATTTCAAAGCAACGTGCGTCGGGGGTATCCAGATTGACTCGGGGGACATTTGTCCATACAATGAGACGTGCGGTTTGAATGGGATCCACTGAAGGCTCAAGCAAATGCAAGTTTGCACAGAGCCAGATTCGTCGAAGCAGTTACGGTCTTTGAAGATCCCTACGCCTGGTCGCGCGAGGATAGCTCAGCAACTGGGGAACATCGTTACGTAACGCTTGGGCTAAGCGACCGAGCGAATCTACTGGTTGTTGTGTACACATATCGCGAGCCCGACATCATCCGACTAATTTCTGCCTGGAAGGCGAACAGTAGTCAGAGGAAACATTATGAAAAAGCCCACCGCTGAAAAGTATCGCGATATTGATTTTTCTCGAGCAAAGCAGGGCTCAGTCGTAAAGCCTGAACCCGGTAAATCGAAAATCTCGATACGGTTGGACAACGCTGTTCTCGAACACTTTCGCAGTCTTGTCGACATTGCGGGGGGGGGCAATTATCAAACATTGATTAATGACGCCCTGGTCGAACATATCAACAGGAAGTCCACGGCTGACGTAGTGCGCCAGGTCGTTCGCGAAGAGTTGGCGGCGTATGGGCCCAAAAACTCTATTCCTCAGATTCGGCGAACCCGAACCCCGCGAGGCTGAGCGGGTTTTCAGGTTCCTGCAACCCTCACGTGGTTTCCGGACGGATCACACACCATGAAACCGTCAGGACCCGCCTCGATCGCAATCCCCGCCTCCCTCAACCGCCCCGCCGCCACGTCAAGTTCCCCGGCCCCAGGGACCTTGATCTCGAAATACTTCAACCCTATTGCGCCCGGAGCCGGAGGGGGCGCTCCCACTCCCGCCCAGGTGTTGAGTCCAACGTGGTGGTGATAACCGCCAGCCGCCACGAACAGCGCGGCCGATCCGTAGCGAACCGTCTCTTCGAAGCCGACGAGCCCGCAATAGAAGCGGCCGGCGTCATCGAGGTCCGCCATGTGAAGGTGAACGTGCCCGATGACGGTCTTGGTGTCCAAAGCGGTCCACGGCTGTTCGGGTCCGGGATGGTCGGCGAGCAGCGCTTCGAGGTTGAGCCGCTCCGTTGCCATGTGGAGACGGCCATTCCTCCGGGGCCACTCCGCGGGGGGCCGGTCCCGGTATATCTCGATTCCGTTTCCGTCCGGGTCGTCAAGATAGAGGGCTTCGCTCACGAGATGGTCGGAGGCGCCGGTGAGCGCCGTTCCGGTTTCGACGAGCTGCTCGAGCGACAGGGCGAGATGCGGTCGCGAGGGCACCAGGATGGCGAAGTGGTAGAGGCCGGTGCGTCGCGGCAGCCTGGGTGGGCCATCCGTTTCCGAGAGGACGAGGAGGTCCGGGCCGCCGACGCCGAGGAAGGC
>JBKJVX010000140.1:0-2742 GCA_046717065.1 Arthrobacter sp.
GGTCCGGTGATGAACAGCCCTGTGGATCGCCCCCAGGACGTCCTCGACGGATGATCCCTTGACCAGATAACCGTCCGCGCCTGCCCTGGCCATCTCACTCTTGGCGCCGTCGTCGTCGTAGGCGCTCAGCACGAGGATCGCGGTCGAAGGGCACGAGGTCCTGATCTCGCGGGCTGCCTTGGGACCGCCACCACCCGGCATCCTGTAGTCGAGGATCGCCACATCGGGACCGTGCTCCCGGGCCGCCGAGATCGCCTCGGCCGCGTCGATCGCCTCGGCGACGAGCTCGAGCGACGCGTCGAGGGCCACCAGATCGATCAGCGCGCGACGAAACCGCGGTTCGTCATCGGCGATCAGGACCCGGATCGGAGCCGGCGGGCCATCCTTCTCGTCCACCACTCAGCCCGTGCGCCCGGATTCGAGCTGCTCCTGCGGCAGGGCAGCGAGCGACCGGGCCGGCGGGATCCAGCACTCCACGACCGTCCCCTCCCCCGGCCGGCTCTCGATAAGGAACCGCCCCCCCGCCAGCTCGGCCCGCTCGCGCATGCCGATGAGCCCGAGGTGGCCGGGCTCTGGCTCGAGGGCGCCCTCCTCGAAGCCCTTGCCGTCGTCCTGCACGCGAACGAGCACCCCACCGTCCGATTCCTCGAGCATGACGTTGATCACGGTCGCCTCCGCGTGCTTACGGATGTTGCTGATGGCTTCGAAGGCCACCCGGTACACGATGATCCTGGCGTCGTCGGCAGGCTCCGATGGAAGGTTGTTCACCAGGCTGTACTCGATCCCGTCCTCGCGGCGAGTCTGCTCGAGCACGATCTGCAGGGCGGACGCCAAACCGTCGCGGTCCAGGGACGGTGGGCGGAGATCGAACAGGAGGTGCCGAAGCCGGTCGATGGCCAGGTGGACCTCGTCCTCCAGCCGTTGCAGGCTCGCGACCTCCTCGGGCGCCGCCAGCGACCGGCGGAGCATCCCGAGGTGCAGCTTGAGCGCCCCCATCACCTGGATCGTGTCGTCGTGGATGCCGGCGGCGATCGTCTTCCGCTCCTCCTCCTGCGCCCGCACCAGATGGGACAGCAGCCGGGCCCGTCCCTCGTCGGCGATCTTCAGCAAGTCCATGCTCCGGCGGAGCTCCTCCTCGGCTTTCTTGCGATCGGTGATGTCGAGGGCGGCCCCGATGGTTCCGAGGACCTCACCGCCACCGTTCTGCAACGGCTCGACGTGGAAGTGGTAGGTCCGGCCCATGAGCTCGCGTTCGTAGCTGAGCGGCTCGCCGCGGAGGGCCTGATGGTGCGAGGCGATCGGAGTGAACTCCGGATCGTCGGCGTTGAAGTACTCGAACAGGCTCATACCCTTGACTTGGTCGGCGTCGAGGTTGAACTCAGCCAGGCCGGCGCCGTAGGCCGACGTGAGCCTGAGCCGCTTGTCGGTTGTCCAGAGGATGATGGGAAGCCGCTCGGCCAGGAGACGAAGGCCCGAGTCCCGCTCCAGACGCGTCGCCTCCTCCGTGGCCTTTCGGTCGGAGACGTCGACGGTCAGCCCCCGGAAGAAGCCGGCGTTCCCTTCGTCATCCTTCACCACCCTGACGATGTCGAGGAGCCACAGGCAGGTGCCTTCCTCGGTCAGGAACCGGTACTCGAGGGTGCCTCCCTTGCTCTCATCGAGCATCCGTCGGCGCTGCTCGCGGACCTCGGCCCGGTCGAGGGGGTGGATGTGCTCCTCCCACAGGTGAGGCTCGGCCGCCCATCGCTCGGCTGGGATCCCGGTCAGGTCCAGCACGCAATCGCTGACGAAGGAGTAGGTGCCCGTGGAGGGGTCAGCCTCCCAGGCCACTGCCTGGAGGTCCTCGACTAGGTCGCGGAAACGACTGAGATCCTGTTCCATGGGCGCTATGGGGATTGTTTCCCATTGTCGACTCGGCGCAACCGGCCAAAGGTCCAGTTGTGATCGGTCGAACGGATGTATTCGGACGGATTGCGCACGAATTCCTCAGCAGGCCTCGAACCGAGCAGTCCGGCGTGTTTCATGCCACCGCGGGGTGGGTAGGGCGCTAGGTAACCAGCCACCTCTCCGCTCAAGGAGGACCACTCCGTGTCTTTCACCTCGCGCACCCTTCGTGCCCTAATCGGCCTAGCAGTGATCGCAAGTCTTGTCGGTATCGCCCCAGTCGGCGCCGCACCGACACTCCGGATCGAAGCCTCGCGGCAGGCTGCGGCCGCCCCAGTGCGCGCGGTCCCCCTCGGAGCAGCCGTGCGAGCCGCGGCCGTCTCCGCCGCCCAGCAGGCCATGCGAAGCGTGCTCTTGACTCCAGTCGCAGACAGCAACGCGGAGTACGCGGCCTGCGGTCGTGTCTTTCCCGACCCGCACGCCTACTGGCCGGCGCCCCGGCCCGGTCCCGGCGAATCGCCTTTCGCCAAGGGAAATGTGAACTGCCGAGCCAGCGACTTCATCTCGTATGCGGAGATGGTCGGCGGCATGACCTACCTCGAGAGCCTCCTCCCCGACTTCGTCGAGTTCTACCAACTGGAGAAGGACTTCGGCGACGGGACGGACTGTGACGAGACCACGAGCAATCGAGACCTGTGCTCGGCGGGGCTTCCGCGTGTCGGGACCTCGGGACCGGCCCGCGACCGCGAGGACCTGTTCATGGTGAGGATCACCGACGAGCGGGTCCCGAACAAGGACAAGAAGTACTTCGCCTTCACCCTTTCCATCCACGGCATCGAGCGGGCCGGCGCCGAGGGG
>JBKJVX010000141.1:0-3940 GCA_046717065.1 Arthrobacter sp.
CCTGCAGCGGGGGGGGGGGGGCTGGGCTGCCACCAGCTTACACAATATCCCCCCCACCCCCGGGGGTATGTGCGGCGGGGGCGGGATCGCGGGGCCGGGCCGCAGCACTTAACCGGGCCGGGAGCAAGTGTCGCCCGGGATAGGATACCTAGGTGACTGAACCCATCCCCGCCGCGCCCGCACCGCTTTTTGGTGCTTCCGACATACGCCGGCTGGCGGAAGAGATCGGTATTCGCCCCACTAAAACCCTGGGCCAGAACTTCGTGATTGATGGCAACACTATTCGCAGGATCGTTGCCGCCGCGGGCGTTGGCCCGGACGAAACCGTGCTGGAGGTGGGGCCTGGCCTCGGATCGTTGACTCTCGGGCTGCTGGACGCCGCCGCTTCGGTAGTGGCAGTCGAAATTGACCCCATGCTGGCCGCAAAGCTGCCAGCCACGGTGAAGGAATGGCGCCCGGCCGCAGCCGGCAGCTTCCACCTGGTGCAGGCCGATGCGATGAAAGTCACGGAACTTCCAGTCCAGCCCACCGCCCTGGTGGCCAATCTGCCCTACAACGTGGCCGTGCCCGTTGTGCTGCATCTTCTGCAGCATTTCCCCAGCCTCCGGCATGGCCTGGTCATGGTCCAGGACGAGGTGGCTGACCGCCTCGCTGCCGGGCCGGGATCCAAAACCTATGGTGTGCCGTCGGTGAAGGCTGCGTGGTACAGCCGGATGCGCAAGGCCGGTGTGATTGGCATGAACGTCTTTTGGCCCGCACCCAAGATCCACTCCGGGCTGGTGTCCTTTGTCCGCCATGAACCGCCGGCCACCACCGCCAGCCGTGAGCAGGTCTTCGCCGTGGTGGACGCTGCCTTCGCTCAGCGGCGCAAGACGCTCCGCGCTGCCCTCGCGGGCTGGGCCGGGAGCGCTGCAGAAGCCGAGCGCTGCCTGGTGGCTGCCGGCGTCGATCCCACAGCCAGGGGCGAAGTGATCGACATTGCAGCCTTCGCGAGGATCGCGGAAGCGCGTGAGGCCCGGCCATGAACGCACCGGCAGGCCGGTTTACCGCCAGGACCGTCCGTGCGAAAGCTCCGGGGAAGGTCAACGTTTCCCTGGACGTCGGACCGCTCCGGCCTGACGGCTATCATTCCGTGGCCAGCGTCTACCTTGCTGTATCGCTGTACGAGGAAGTAACGGCTACCAGCACTGAAGCCCCCGGGATAACGGTGAGCCTTAGCCCGGACAGCACCCTGGACCTGGACGACGTCGATATCCCCTTGGACCAGAACAACCTGGCGTACAAGGCGGCAGCCATCATGGCGGACGTTTCCGAGCATGCCACGGGTGTCCATCTGGAAATCACCAAGCGGGTGCCAGTGGCGGGCGGCATGGGCGGCGGTTCCGCTGACGCTGCAGCCACGCTCCTGGCCTGTGACGCACTCTGGAACAGTGGGCTGTCCCGGGAGGAACTGGCGCACCTTGCAGCCGAATTGGGTGCCGACGTTCCCTTCTCCCTGCTCGGCGGAACAGCCGTGGGCCTGGGCCTGGGCGACGAGCTGTCTCCGGCCCTGGCCAAGGCGCAGACGGACTGGGTCCTGGTCACGGCGGATTACGGACTCCCCACGCCCGAGGTGTACAGGACGCTGGACCGCCTGCGGGCGGCAGAGGGCATCGACGTTGCCGAACCAACAGGGGTAGATCCGCAGATTCTCACCGCCCTCCGCAGCGGGGACGCCGAAGCCCTCAGCCGTGTTCTGGTCAATGACCTCCAACGGGCTTCCATTGAGCTGGCGCCTTCGCTGCGCGATACGCTGGGAATCGGTGAAGCACACGGAGCCATTGCGGGCATCGTCTCAGGCTCTGGTCCCACGGTGGCGCTGCTGGCCGATGATCCTGTGGCCGCTGAAGGCCTGGCGGAGAACCTGCGGCGCTACGGGCTGACGGCCCTCGCCGTCCACGGCCCGGTTCCGGGGGCCCGCATTATGTCCGACATCCTTCTGTAAAACCTTCAGTTCCTACCTCAGCAGCAGAAAGCAGTTCCCTTTGGCTCACCTTCTTGGCGGCGAGAACCTGACGGTCTCCTACGCAACCCGCACCGTCCTGGACGGCATCACCCTCGGACTCGAAGAGGGCGACCGGATCGGCATGGTGGGCCGGAACGGTGACGGAAAGTCCACCCTGATGCGACTGCTGGCTCTGCGGTCCACGCCGGATTCCGGGCGCGTCACCAAGCGTGGCGACGTCAACGTGGGCTATCTGGACCAAAGCGACGTGCTCGACGGCGACCTGACGGTGGGCGCCGCCATCGTGGGGGACCAGGCGGATTATGAGTGGGCGCGGAACCCGCAGATCCGGGAGATCATGGGTGGCCTCGTGTCCGACGTCGACTGGCACGCCAACGTCCACGCCCTGTCCGGCGGGCAGAAGCGGCGGGTGGCCCTGGCCAAGCTCCTGATCGAAGACCACGACGTCATCATGCTTGACGAGCCCACCAACCACCTCGACGTAGAGGGCGTTGCCTGGCTTTCCCGGCACCTGAAGACCCGTTGGCGTGCGAACCAGGGTGCTTTCCTGGTGGTCACGCACGATCGCTGGTTCCTCGACGAGGTCTGCAACAAGACCTGGGAAGTCCACGATGGCATCGTGGATCCTTTCGACGGCGGCTACGCAGCGTACGTGCTGGCCCGCGCCGAGCGTGACCGCTCGGCCACCGTGATGGAAAGCAAGCGCCAGCAGCTGGTCAAGAAGGAACTCGCCTGGCTTCGCCGCGGCGCGCCGGCCCGCACCGCCAAACCGAAGTTCCGGATTGAGGCGGCGAACGCCCTCATCGCCGATGTGCCCGAGCCCAGGGATTCCATGGCGCTGAGCAAAATGGCAACCGCGCGCCTGGGCAAGGATGTCCTGGATTTGGAGAACGTTTCGCTGGACTTCCTTGGGGGTGAAGAAGGGCAGAAACTGTTTGACAACATCACGCTGAGGCTGGCACCTGGTGAGCGGCTGGGCCTGGTGGGCGTCAACGGCGCCGGCAAAACCACCCTGCTCAAGCTCCTGAACGGCCAGATCGAGCCAACGTCGGGCAGGCTCAAGCGTGGCAAGACCGTGGTTACTGCGGTGCTTACCCAGGAGGTCAAAGAGCTCGACGACGTCTCGGACCTGCGCGTTATCGAAGTGATCGAGCGCGAGAAACGGTCCATCAACGTGGGCGGCAAAGAGTTCACGGCGGGCCAGCTCGTGGAGCAGCTTGGCTTCACGAATGAGAAGCAATGGACTCCCGTGCGGGACCTTTCCGGCGGTGAGCGCCGCCGTCTCCAGCTGCTGCGCCTGCTGGTGGGGGAGCCCAACGTGCTGATGCTCGACGAGCCCACCAACGACCTCGACACCGATACCCTCGCCGCCGTCGAGGACGTCCTGGACGGCTGGCCGGGGACACTCGTTGTGGTGAGCCACGACCGTTACCTCCTGGAGCGCGTGACGGACCATCAGATGGCGCTGCTGGGCGACGGCAAGATCCGCGCCCTGCCGCGTGGCGTGGACCAGTACCTGGAGCTGCGCGAGTCCGCCCTGGCCGGGTCCACGGTCACCGGCGGCGGCAACCCCGTCACCAGCGGCGGTTCCGCCGCCGCAGCGGCGACTCCCACCGGACCGTCCGAGGCCGAAAAGCGGGATGCCCGCAAAGCCAAGAACCGCATCGAACGCCAGCTCGGCAAACTGGAACAGCAGGAGAAGAAGCTCCACGACCAAATGGTCAAAAGCACCGAACAATCGGACTTCGACGCCCTGGCGGACCAAAACAAAAAGCTCAAGGACCTCGCAGGAGAACGCGAAGCCCTCGAACTCGAATGGCTGGAGGCCCTCGAGGTCCTCGGCGAATAAGCCGTTCCGTCCGTCGCTTGTGCCGGCTTGGGTGTCGGAGCCGGCCCTTCGGCGTCGCTTAGGCACAGGACATAGGGAGCGCTCCG
>JBKJVX010000142.1:0-3102 GCA_046717065.1 Arthrobacter sp.
GGGGTAACCTTGCCGAAGCCCTCAAGGCTGAAGTCGGCGTGATGTATCGGAATCAAAGCTACAGCAACGGAAACCTGAACGTTCGGCAGTGGCCGATCACGGCGTCGCTGTACGTGACGCCGACGCCCCAGCTCTATCTCGGCGGCGGTGTGGGCTGGTACAACACCACTCTGGATTATGACAACGATCTTGGCATCGACTCGGACACCTCGCAGGACTTCGGTTTCCACGTCGGTGGCGGCATCCAGGTGCCCGTTTCGGAGGCCATGGCGGTTGACCTCGGCGGACGGTATACGTTCATGGACGAGATCGATACCGAGCTGGACGATCTGGACAACCTGAATCCGGACTTCTGGACGACCTCGCTGGGGCTCGCGTTCAAGTTCTAAGGCCTGAAATCCACTAAAAACTACAAATATCGCGAAATGTGGAGCCGGTCACCCAGGTGGCCGGCTCCTAATCTATTGTAAGGGCAGAATTGAACTCTTTTGGGAGACCCCGGAGAGATTTTGGTGGTATTCTCCCTGCGATTCTAAAAGCCTCTACCTTAAAAGGAGACAGCACTTTGGTCATTGTCACATTCTTCATCGCCCATTGGGTCATCTCGGTTTTCATGCAGAGCTTCTTCCTGCATCGGTACTCGGCCCACAAGATGTACACGGTTGGTCCGCGCCGCGAGCGGTTCTTTCATTTTCTGACCTGGTTCACCCAGGGTTCTTCCTACCTTGTGCCGCGCGCCTATGCCGTCCTGCACCGCGAACATCATGCGTTCAGCGACAGCGAAGACGATCCGCACTCGCCTCATTACCATAACAACCCGTTCACGATGATGTGGCGCACGAAGAAGCGCTACAGCGGCATCGTCCGGGGCACGATCGTTCCCGAGGCCCGGTTCCTCGGCGGGTATCCCGATTGGCCGCTCCTCGACAAGCTCGGGTCCCATCCCCTGGCGCGGCTGGCCTGGATGGGCGTCTACACGGCTTTTTACGCCGCCTTCGTCACCTCGCCGTGGCAGTGGGCCCTGCTCCCCTTCACCTTCGCTATGGGCCCGGTCCATGGCGCCATCGTGAACTGGTGCGGGCACAAGTACGGCTATCGCAATTACAAGACGGACGACGATTCCCGCAACACGCTTGCGGTCGACGTTCTCGCCATGGGTGAGCTCTTCCAGAACAATCACCACATGTACAGCCGGAGCGCGAACTTCGCCCAGCGCTGGTTCGAGATGGACCCGACTTTCCAGGTCATGCGTGTCCTGAACGCCATGGGCGTGATCACGCTCCTGAAGCCCAGGACGTCGAACGCGAATTCCACCACTTCCCACGCCGCCTAGGCCGGGCTTCCCTCAAACGAAGCTCCTCGTCCACCCTCATCACCGGGTGGACCGGCCGGGCGCGCCACGAGGACCTGCCATGCGCGCGTGGTTCATTCCGCTTCTCTGTATCAGTCTCGCGGTCGCCGGATGCGGCGGCCCCCGGGTCAACGGGCAGTCACTTCTCGACGAGTTCGGACGGTACGAGAACGACGTCCGGGCCATGGATCCTCTGCCGCCGGCTTCCGATGCCCTCAAGGTGGGTGTCGCGAAGCGGGACGAGGCCCGTCCCATCATCGACAAGGGGGGCGCCTGGGAGGCGGTCCCGACGATGGAAATGGCGCTGGCCGATGTCCGCCTCGCGCTGGCCGCCGCCCGGGCGGACCAGGCCCAGACACGGGCCGACGGCTGCAACCAGGCCGTGGAGCGGGCCCGCCAGGGGTGGGAGGAAAGCCTCCTCGTGCTGGAACAGACGGAACGCATCGCCGCAAAGACGGCTCCCGACGTAGTCCGGGTCATCGATGACGACGAAATGACTTCCGGCTCCGGCCTTCCGCCGTCGAACATGAACGGCACGAAGCCACCGGCCGATCCGGCTCCCGAACTCGCCACGGCGTTCGCGGCCTGGCTCGATGCGGCGCGCGCGCGCGGCCTGGCCGTGGCCGACATCGAGAGCCGCTTCAACGAGCGCATGGCGCTCGCCACCGGCCCGGAAGCCAAGGTCAAGGACCAGCCCCGTCATCTCTACGTGGCCGGACGCGCCCTCCAGGAGGTCGAGGCTCGTGTCCGCGAGGAAACGGCTCTCAAGGCCTGCGTGGAGTCGACGACCCTGGCCGCGCGGTATGGCGACGCCCGCGAGCAGGCGCTCAGCGCCACCATCACGCTCGAGAGAGGCCTGAAAGACGATCTCCGGCTCGAGCTCGAGAAGGCCCGCGCCGAGGCCAGCGAGCGCCAGGCCGACCTCTTCGACGCCATGCGCCAGATCGAAGGAAAGTTTGCCACCATCACCCAGAACGCCCGCGGCACGATCGTGAGCCTGGCGGACATCCTGTTCGACTTCAACAAGGCCACCCTGAAGCGTGACGTCGAGTTCAACCTGGTCAAGATCGCCACGATCCTCGGCCAGTTTCCCGAGATGAACATCCATGTGGAAGGTCACACCGACAACATCGGGACTTCCGAGTACAACCTCGATCTGTCGCTCCGGCGGGCCACCGCCGTGCGCGACTTCCTCGTTTCGCAGGGCGTGGCGGCCGAGAGGCTCAGCGTCGAGGGACTGGGATTCGCACGCCCCGTCGCCGGCAACGAGACCGAGGAAGGGCGGCAGAAAAACAGGCGCGTCGATCTCGTCATTAACGACAAGCCCTGATTTATCGCGTCTCACGACGAGTTTGCTCTATCACTCCTCAGGCAAACTGTGATATCCAACAATTCCTGACTTCTGTATCAACGTCCCTGGACGGCGACAGCCACATCAGGAATGACACCACCATAAAAGGAGATCTCCGAAAACCATGGGACAGATCCTGGCCATCGTCTCTTCAAAGGGCGGCGTGGGCAAGACCACGACAGCCGTCAATCTCGCGGCGGCGTTTGCTTCGCTCGACTTCCCCACTCTGCTCGTGGAGGCCGATCCGCAGTGTGGCCTCGTCGCCAACTTCGGCTTCTACCGGTACTCGATTCCCAAGGGGCTTGCCGAAGTGGTCCGGGGTGAAGCCCGCCTGGAGGAGACGACGTTCGAGACCCCGGTGGCCGGACTCCACGTGGTGAGCTCGAACATCTGGCAGCAG
>JBKJVX010000143.1:0-11038 GCA_046717065.1 Arthrobacter sp.
ACTCCATGGTGATGCCCTGCCGTATACGTTTAATCGCGAAGCTAAGGTGGTCTGCAAGCCCCACCACCGCAACTGAATTGAGCGGCGTAGTCACTTCAGCCCGCGCGACCTCCAGCGCTTGGTCGGCGAGCACAAGATGCTCCGGGGGGATAGCAGCAACCAGGGCGCCGAAGTTATCAGCATCCCGCCCGTCCTCAGGGACGAATACTCGGACCACCTTATTTGGATCGACGATGGCACCGGGTTTGGCCTGGAAGCCCAGACCGCGCCCGGTGAGGATCACCTCGCCACCGCCGCTGTTGCGCGCCAGAACGACGTTGTTGTTGAAGACTCGCAGGACTTCCACGTTGACGTCCTTTCCTGAACGCAAGGGTGGCGGGACGGTTCCACCCCGCCACCGGCTGTCACTTGAGGCTGGCGCCGTTGCTCGCGATCACGTCACGGTACCAATCAAAGGATTTCTTACGGTACCTCTCCAGAGTTCCCGAGCCGTCGTCGTTCCTGTCCACATAGATGAAACCGTAGCGTTTGCTCATCTGGGCCGTGGAGGCGCTGACCATGTCGATGCATCCCCACGTGGTGTAGCCGAGCAGTTCGACACCGTCGGCCACAGCTTCGCGTGCCTGGACAAGGTGATCGTTAAGGTAGGAAATGCGGTAATCGTCCTCCACAGTTTTAGTGCCGCTGGCCTCGACCAGCTTGTCGATGGCTCCCAAACCGTTCTCCACGATGAAGAGTGGTTTCTGCCAGCGGTCCCAGTAGGCGTTCAGCACAACCCGGAGGCCTTGGGGATCAATTTGCCACCCCCATTCGGAAGCTTCCAGCGTGGGGTTGGTGACACCGCCGACGATGTTTCCCCTGCCCCTGGTTCCCTTGGCAGGGTCCGCAGTCTCGCAGGTGCTCATGTAGTAGCTGAAGGACACAAAGTCCACCGTGTTCTTCAGGTCCTCGCGGTCCTGAGCGGTGATGTCCAGATCGATGCCGTTATCCCGGAAGTACCGGAGCAGGTAGCCAGGGTACTCGCCGCGGCAATGGATGTCGCCGAACGCGTAGTTCATGTGCTCGGCCCTCATGGCTGCCAAGACGTCCAAGGGGTCGGGGGTGAGCGGGTAGGTCGGCATCGCGAGGATCATGCAGCCCACTTGGGCGTCCGGTATCAGTTCGTGTGCCAGCCTTGTGGCCTTCGCCGAGGCGACCAGTTCGTGGTGGATGGCCTGATAGAGATCCGTCTGGCTCAGCTCGCTTAGTGGAGTTTCGATGCCGCCTGACATAAACGGGAGGTGCAACACGGAATTGATTTCGTTGAACGTTAGCCAATATTTGACCCGGTTACCGTAACGCTCAAACAGCGTCCGGCAGAAGCGCTCATAAAATCCGATCAGTTCACGGCTGGTCCAGCCGTTGTACTGACGTGCGAGGTGCAGCGGTGTTTCGTAGTGGCTGATAGTCACCAACGGCTCGATGTCGTATTTGGCCAGTTCATCGAAGACGCGATCGTAAAAGGCCAACCCTTCCTCGTTGGGAGTCGCCTCGTCGCCCTTGGGGAAGATGCGGCTCCAGGCGATGGAGAGGCGGAACACCTTAAAGCCCATTTCCGCGAACAGGGCAATGTCCTCTTTGTACCGGTGGTAAAAGTCGATGCCGGTCAGTTTCAGATTCTCCGGTGTCGGACCTTCGGTCGAGGGTGACAAGCCGCCCTTGGGCAATACGTCCTGGATTGAGAGGCCTTTTCCGCCCTTGTTGTAGGCACCTTCGAACTGGTTGGCAGCGGTTGCCCCGCCCCATAGAAAACCTTCGGGAAATGTTGCTGTCACGGTTATGGTTCCTTTGTTGGTAGGGCTGGAAATTGAAGATACGAGGTGCGGCTCAGACTTGGACGGTGATGGCGGTTTCTCCCTGGGCGAGCGTGCCGGCTTCCACCGGGTCTACGCTGCCGAGCTGAGCAGTGTTGGTGATCATCACCAGCGTGGTGGTGTCATAGCCCGCTTCGGTGACGACGTCCAGATCGACGACGGCGAGCAGGTCTCCCGCGCGGACGTGCTGGCCCCGGGTCACTGCGGATTCAAAGCCGCGCCCTTCGAGCTGGACCGTGTCGATGCCGATGTGGACCAGGACTTCCACACCGTCGTCGGACTTGATGCCGAATGCGTGACCGGTCTTCATGGCCGCCTTGATGGACCCGGTGATCGGCGAGTAGATGTGCCCGTCGGCGGGGATGATGCCCAGGCCTTTTCCCATGGCACCGGAAGCGAATACCTTGTCCTGGACGTTGGCCAGTGCCACTGCCTGTCCTGCAACGGGGGCAAGGACCTCGACGGTGCCTGCGGCAGCGGGAGCCGGGACGGGCGCAGCTGCTGCCGGCAGGTCTGCAGAGGCGTCAGGGGTGGAGGTGCCGGCGTCGTGCCTTGCTTCCGCTTCCGCCTCACGCGGTCCGAAGAACAAGGTAAGGATGAAGGCGATGAGCACGGCGGCTCCGGTGCCAAGAAGCAGCAGGCCGAAGTTGCCCACTGTGCTGAAAGCGGGCAGCCCGAGAAGGGACGGGAACACAAAAGACGTCGCACCGGCTCCACCGGCAGCCACAACGGCGCCGCCAGCAATACCACCTGCAATACCGAAGTAGAAGGGCTTTCTCAGCGGCAGGTTGACGCCGTAAATGCCGGGCTCCGTGATGCCGGCCAGGAATCCGGAAAGGGCAGCTGGGCCGGCAACGGCGCGGCGGGCCTTGTTGCGGGTCCGGAGAAACACTGCGAGGGTTGCGGCGGCCTGGGCGAGGACGGCCGGCAGCAGCGGACCGATCAGGAGGGAGTAGCCCTCGGTGGAGATTTCATTGAGTATGCCCGGGACAAATCCCCAGTGCAGGCCGAAGAGTACGAAGACCTGCCAGAATCCGCCCATGATGGCGCCAGCCAGCCACGGAGCGAAGGTGAAGGCCGCACTGATGCCGGAAGACAGGCCCTGAGCTGCGAAGGTGGTGACAGGACCGACTGTCAGCAGGACCAGCGGAACCATGATTAGCAGTGTCAGCAGCGGCGTGGTGAAGTTCCGGATGGCGGAGTGAAGCACGCGGTTCAGGAAACGCTCCAGGCGACCCTGCAACCAGACCGCAACGATGATCGGGATAACGGAACTGGTGTAGTTCATCATCACCATCGGTATGCCGGCGAAGTTGACGGGTTCCGGTTGCCCGGCAAGCGCCACGATGCTCGGGTAGACCAGTGCACCGGCGATCGCCATCGACGCGAACTGGTTGGTTTTGAATCTCTTCGCCGCGGTAACGGCCAGGAAGATCGGCAGGAAGTAGAAGAGGGCATCCGCAGTGGCTGCCAGGATCACGTTTGTCTGCGATGCCGGATCCAGCCAGCCGAACTGGGTTGCCATGCTCAGGAACGCCTTGAGCAGGCCGGCTGCTGCCAGCGGCCAGATGACCGGGGAGAAAATTGAGGAGATGAGGTCGATGAAGCGGTTGAAGAGGTTACCGTGCGCGACGGGTTCCTCGTCGGTGCCTGCCTCGTCGCCGAGCCTGGTGATCTTGCCGAGCTCGGCGTAGACCGTTGGAACGTTGTTCCCGATGACCACCTGGTACTGCCCTCCGGCCTTCATGACCGTGATGACGCCGGGGAGTTTCTGATTGCTGTGGTGTCAGCCTTTGCGTCGTCCCGCAGCTTGAGCCGGAGCCGGGTGGCGCAGTGGGTGGCGCTGGCGATGTTCGTTTCACCGCCCACCCCCTGCAGAATGTCTCCGGCCAGCGACCGGTAGTCCACAGTTGCCATGTCAGACCTCTCTGTCTATTTTTGGGCACAAAAAAAGACCCGAGACGCACATAGTGTGCTTCTCAGGTCTTGCCCCGTTCGGGTAACAATCCTGTAGGCGAAATTGCCTTCGTCGGATGACTATACAGGTGGCGAAGGTCACCTGCAAGTGCATTTTCGCGGGTTCCTCCTTGCACGAACGCGCTAGGTTTAGAGCCGCGCGGGGAATGTCAGTGCCCGCCACTAGGGTGGAACGCATGGCTACCAAGACTTCCCGGGCATCCAAGGCGCCCGCCTACAAGTGCGCCGAATGCGGCTGGACCACCGTCAAGTGGGTGGGCCGGTGTGGCGAGTGCCAGGCATGGGGCACCGTGGAGGAAACCGGCACCGCAGTGGCGCGTACGACGGCGGCTACCACCGTTCTGGAGCCGGCGCGCCGAATCGCCGAAGTGGACGCCACCACGGCTGCCTACCTGCCAACGGGCGTTGACGAACTGGACCGGGTGCTGGGCGGAGGGCTGGTCCCGGGTGCCGTCATCCTGCTCGCCGGGGAACCCGGCGTCGGCAAGTCCACCCTCCTGCTGGATGTAGCGGCGAAGTTTGCCCGGACCGCGCAGGACGTGCTGTACGTGACCGGCGAGGAGTCCGCAGCGCAGGTGAAGCTGCGCGCCGAGCGGATTGACGCCGTCGCGGAATCGCTGTACCTCTCCGCCGAGACAGACCTTGGCCAGGCCCTCGGGCAGGTGGAGAAGATTGAGCCGCGGCTGTTGATCGTGGACTCCGTCCAGACCCTCAGCAGCGCCGACGTTGACGGCAGCGCCGGCGGCGTATCGCAGGTCCGGGAAGTGGCGGCGTCCATCATTGCCGCTGCAAAGCGGCGGAACATGACCACCCTTCTGGTGGGGCACGTGACCAAGGATGGCTCCATCGCCGGGCCGCGGCTGCTGGAGCACCTGGTGGACGTGGTGTGCCAGTTTGAGGGTGAACGCCATTCCCGGCTCCGGCTGCTCCGGGCGGTCAAGAACCGCTACGGGCCCACCGACGATGTGGGCTGCTTCGACCTGAACGAAAACGGCATCGAAGGGCTCGCCGATCCCAGCGGGCTCTTTGTCAGCCGTACAAAGGATCCTGTGTCGGGCACGTGCATCACCGTAACCATGGAAGGACGGCGTCCGCTGCTGGCGGAGGTGCAGTCACTGCTCGCCGAGAGTCCCAACTCCCAACCGCGGCGGGCTACCAGCGGCCTGGACAGTTCGCGGGTCTCCATGCTGTTGGCCGTGCTCCAACAACGGGCCGGTACTTTGCTGCACAAGGATGATTCCTACGTGGCCACGGTAGGCGGAGTAAAGCTCAGCGAACCCGCCACGGACCTCGCAGTTGCCCTTGCCGTGGCTTCAGCCAAAGCCCGGAAGCCGTTGCCCATCCGGCTGGTTGCCTTCGGCGAGGTGGGCCTGGCCGGCGAGGTCCGCCCTGTCCCCGGCATCAACCAGCGCATCCAGGAGGCCCACCGGCTGGGATTCACCCACGCGGTGGTTCCGGCAAGCCATACCGGGCCGGGGCCGGTTCCGGCCGGTTTCTCGGTGCGTGAAGTGGAGCACCTGACGGAAGCCTTGAGCCTGCTGATTGGATAAGGGCATGCAGCATGGGCAGAGCTTGCGGGTGGGAAACACCAGCGATGTCTTGCTTTCACCGGTACTCTGGAGCTACTTTCAGGCAGCCGGAGGGTTATTATTTCTGCGCTGGGGGCCAGATTGGTGAAGCAACGTCAAGAATCGGACAGGGCTGCGCTCGGCAGTGCCGGAGAGCTGGCCATCAACGGCCCCCTAGCAGACCGCGTCGATGCGCTGCACGGAAGGCTTGGAGTCCGGGGGCGGGTTGTACTGGCCCAGCTGCCCCTCACCATCACCGTTTGCCTCGTGGTGGCGGCTGCGGCAGCGTTCAGCCCGGCGAGCCTGGCAAGCGACATGTTCCGCATGGCGCTGCTCGCCCATGCGGCGATCTTCGCCGCCTGCCTCGCCGTTCCGTGGGAGAGGCTGCCGGCAGGTGCGTCTGCAGCCATTCCCGTCCTGGACTGCATCGCCGTCGGATTTACCAGGGAGGCCGGTGGACCGGCTTTCAACGTGCTCAGCCTGTTGCTGGTGTTTCCCGTCATTTGGCTGTCGGTGCGCCGCCGACGGTACATGCTTTTCCTTGCCATCCTTGGGGTGGTGCTCAGCACCGTGGTCCCCACCGCCGTCGCCGTCTCGGCTCAGGCTCCGGGGGCAATGATCAGGACAATATTCCTGCCCCTGGTGATGTCGGCCATCGCCGTTACAGCGTATGCGGTGGCCGGCATCGTTTTCCGGCAACGCCAGAGGCTTCTGCACAGCGAACATGAACTGGCACAGACGCTCGCGGAGAACGTGCGCCGCCAGCGCCTCCTGAACGCAGTGCTGGCAGCAGTACGAATAGGAGTCTGGGTGGTGGATGCTGAGGGCAGAACCGTCCTGACGAATAAGGCGATGCAGGCCGATCCCGCGTTGGCCGCCCTTACTGAAGCGGCCGGCCACGGCGGGCTTTTCCTGGCAGACCGGTCCTCTCCGGTGCCTCCGGACCTGTCGCCGGTATCGCGTGCCATCAGCGGCTCCACCTTTTCCGATGAGCTGTATTGGACCGGCGACCCCGACGACCCGGCCCAGCAACGTGCATATTCGGTGGGCGCCCACGGCATTCCTGCGAGCCAAGGGAAGGGCGGGGGTTCCGTCCTGACATTCGTGGACGTGACGCGTTTGATCAGCGCGCTGGCAGCCAAGGACAACTTTGTCGCCACGGTTTCCCACGAGCTGCGGACGCCGCTGACATCGATCCTCGGCTACCTTGAGCTGGTATTGGACGAGCCAGTCCACGAGGAAATCCAGGCTGAGCTCCAGGTGGTGCACCGGAATGCCCGACACCTGCTGGGCCTGGTCAACGACCTCATCGCCGTCGCGTCGGAGCGCGTGGAGCTGTCCCTGGAGGACACGGACCTGGCCAAGCTCGTGACGGAAGTAGTCGATTCGACCATTCCCAAGGCAGCCATGAACGGCCTCGAACTGGTGCTCAACGTCGAGCAGCCCCTACCCGCCCGTGTTGACCCAGGCCGGATCCGCCAGGTGCTCGGCAACCTCCTCTCCAACGCCATCAAGTATTCGACGGAGGGCGGACGGATCACGGCGCTGGCACGGAGGAATGGGCAAACGCTTGTCTGTTCGATTATGGATACCGGCGTTGGCATGAGCGCGGAAGAGCAGGAGCAGGCGTTCACCAAGTTCTTCCGATCGGCGCGGTCCCGTGAAACCGCCATCCCCGGCGCCGGCCTGGGCTTGCCGGTCAGCAAAACGATCATTGAAGCCCATGGCGGATCAATCAGCCTCGCCAGCACCCCGCGTGTGGGTACCACCGCAACATTCATGATCCCGTGTGCTGAGAACTAAGCCATCAGCCGGCTCGGCCCAGGCTGCGGGGACCCTGGTGGGCAGCATCGTCACGGCCGGCCTGGCAAGCCGGACCGAAGTCCGGCAGTAGTGAAATTAGCCGTGCTGCGACAACGAATCGGGGTCGTCCTTGTGGGTATTGAAGAGCCAGCCGGAAACATCGCTGCGCAGCACCAGGAGCGGGCCGCCGGTGGCGCTGACGTTTCCTGTGGGCACGTAATAGCCTCGGCCGGATCCGGGTCCGCCCGCCGCACGATCCAGGGCGTCAACCAGGTGCCGCGGCAGGGTGCCCTGCGGGCCAAGAATGCGAAGCTCATCAAGTTCTTCCGGCGTAAGCCGTCCCAAAACCTCAGCGATGTTGGCCATGACTGGTCCCTTCGAGCAAAGTGCCTGAAGGAATAACCTAAAGCAGCGCCGTGAACTGCAGGTTAACGTTGGACGGCAACTACCGTTCATTGTGAAATGTCAGCAGGTGGAGGACAGATGCCGGTTTTCAGTGCAGGGCTACTGCTGTACAGGAGGGCAAAGCCCGGCGGCCTGGAGGTTTGGATAGCCCACATGGGCGGCCCGTTTTGGGCACGCAAGGATGCACATGCCTGGTCAGTGCCTAAGGGCGAATACACCGGCAACGAAGATCCCTTGGCAGCGGCCCTGCGGGAGTTCGCCGAAGAAATGGGTTCGCCCGCCCCGGCCGCGGACTACCAGCTGCTCGGGCAGTTCCGGCAGCCGTCCGGCAAGATCATCAAGGTGTTTACTGCAGAGCAGGACTTCCAGCCGGACCGGATTGTCAGCAACACTTTCCCGTTGGAGTGGCCCAAGGGTTCGGGCCGCATCCAGCACTACCCGGAAATTGACGACGCCCGCTGGTTTCCCGAGGAGGAAGCACGGCTCAAGCTGGTCAAGGGCCAACTGCCTGTCCTTGCTGCCCTGGCGGAACACGTCCGCGGGCAGTCATAGGACCGGCGTCAAGCAGCCGCCTGTTCGCGCGGCGGTCCGACCCGCGCTTGAACTTGTGAAGGTGCCTGCGTCCGTGCTGGTGCCCCCGTCCTGCGATACCTTGATGACCGTAACGCCGTCAATGGAACAGAGCATGGTCCTCCCGGCGCCGTCGTTCCTGATCATCCAGAAAACGCTGCGGTCTGCGGCGACCATGTCGATGGTTCCGGAGATCACGGCCCCACCCGCCGTACGCACCTCCACGTGATCGTTCCTACACAGTTTGGACCAGTCAGGGATGGGCGCAGCTGCAGGCGCCGGGCCGCGGCGGGCGGGATTGTGTTTGTACATGGAGCTTCCCGTCATTTTCCTTAGAAGTGCCCGCCGTCGGCTTTGACTGCCAGGACCGGGCGGTCCGCCTGCATCAGGATCTGCTGGGCATGGCTGCCCAGGATGAACTTCCCTACCTGGGTGCGGTGCCGCAGGCCAATCACGATGAGTGAGGCATCAACTTCCCTGGCAACATCGAGGAACTCATCGGCCAAATCGTGCTGGTAGGGCGGCTGGATGACAGTTGCCCTTACTCCGTCGTCGGCAGCACGCTTGGCGGCCTGCGCCAAAACGTCCTCCGGGGCCACTGATTTGTCCACCAGGGCTCCCTGCCGGGCCGAGTTGACGATCACCAGGTCCACGTTGCGGAGCTTTGCTTCGGCGATGCCTGCTGCGAGTGCGGCCTGTCCGGCGGGCGTTGGGACGAATCCGACGATGATGCTCATACCTTCTCCTTGATGTCCAGCGTGACGGCTGATGTTGAGGCAGTTGAACTGCGCTTCCGCTTGGCGATCGTGGTACGGATGGCCGGAAGTACGGCTACCAGAACGAAGACCACCAGCAGCGTGGCAGAGATGGGACGGCCGAAGAACCCAAGGGGATCTCCGCCGAAGACCAGCAGGGAACGGCGCATGGAGCTCTCCAGCAGCTCGCCGAGAACGAAGGCCAGCACCAGGGGGCCCGGTTCGAAGCCAAACTTCTTCATGAGGTAGCCGATGATGCCGAAAACCACCACGAGCGTCACATCGAACATGCTGTTGTTGATGGTGTAGGCACCCAACAGCGTGATCAGGGCCGTGACGGGAGCCAGGATGGCGGCCCGTACGCGGAGGATCTTCACGAAGATCCCCACCAGCGGCAGGCTCATGATCAGCAGCAGGATGTTGCCGATATACATGGAGTTCACCACGCCCCAGAAGAGCTCGGGGTTCTGCTCCACCAGTTGCGGGCCGGGGGTGACGCCCTGGATCAGCAGCGCACCGAACATCAGCGCCATGGTGGCGTTGGCGGGGATGCCAAGCGTCAGCAACGGTATGAAGGACGATGTGGCGGCAGCATTGTTGGCGGTCTCCGGTCCGGCGACGCCCTCGGGGGCGCCCTTGCCGAAGCGTTCCGGCTGCTTTGCCCGCTTTTTCTCCATGGCGTAGGAGGCCATGGAGGCGATGGTGGCACCACCTCCGGGCAGGATGCCCAGGAAGAAGCCCAGCACGGAACCACGGCCGATGGCCCCTGACGCCTGCTTGAGGTCTTTCCGGGACGGCCAGACATTGGCGACTTTCGACGGCGCCTTGGCGGCCCGGTGCCGTTCCTCAAGGTTGTAGAGGATTTCGCCGAGGCCAAAAATGCCCATAGCGATAGGCACAAAGTCGATGCCGTCAGCGAGTTGCAGACTGCCAAACGTAAACCGGCTTTCGCCGGTAAAAATGTCCCGGCCTACCGTGGCGAGGAGCAGTCCGAGCGCCGCGGCAATGAGTGCTTTGGCTTTTGACCCACTGCTGATGGTTGCCACGAGGAGGATGCCGAGCATGGCAAGCGCGGTGTATTCGGGCGGCCCGAAGTCCAGGGCGAAGCTGGCTACGATGGGGGCGAGGAATGTCAGGCCGATAATGGCCGCGGTGCCGCCCACAAAGGAGCCGATGGAGGCCAGGCCCAGAGCCGTGCCGGCCCTGCCCTGCTTCGCCATCTGGTAGCCGTCGAACACGGTAACCACCGAGGAAGCTTCACCCGGCAGGCGCAGGAGCACGGAGGTGATGGTGCCGCCGTACTGTGCACCGTAGAAGATTCCGGCGAGCATGATGATGGCGGTGACCGGCTCCACGTTGTAGGTGAGCGGAAGCAGGATGGCGATGGTCGCCGCGGGCCCCAGGCCGGGCAGCACACCGATCAGCATTCCGATCACGACGCCAATCAGGCAGTAAAGGAGGTTGGTGGGCTCCAGGACTACCGCGAATCCGTTGATAACGGGATTGAGAAAATCCACGGGAGGTCTCCTAGAAAAGGTGGGGAACGGAGGTGTTCAACGCGAGGACGAAGATGGCATAAAAAGCGATGATGACTCCCGCACTGACCACCAGCGTGGAGCGCCAGGTTTCGCCGCCGAGGAAGCGCATCCAGATGATGCAGAGCACCAGGGCAGGCAGTTCAAAGCCAATCAGCGGCATCAGGGCCACCATGGCAGCGAGGGTCACCAGGCCGGTGAGCGGCGAAGTGGACATGCGCGTGAACTTTTCCGCGTCCCGGTTGTGCCGGCCGGCAACCAGCTGGAACAGGCCCAGGGCCACCATGACGCAGCTGATGATGAACGGCCACAGGCCGGGCTGCGGGGCGGACGGAGTGCCCAGCCCCATTGCCATCGAGAGGATGGCTGCAGCAACGCCGACGCCAAGAACCACCAATGATGATGCAACGTTGGCGAGGGCTCCGGCTGCGGGGGGCTTTTCTTCCTCCCACTGCGCTGCCAGTTGCTCTGGGGTCAGGTCATCCAGGACTTCATCGGGGAAGGTATGGGGGGCGCCCCCGCCGGAGGCAGCAGTAACGCTGCTGCCTCCGGCTGGTCCTGCGGGGGTTCCT
>JBKJVX010000144.1:0-6990 GCA_046717065.1 Arthrobacter sp.
CTACAGGCGATCCGTCTGCTGCGATGCTGCCCCGTATAGCCAGCTGAGCGTGTGTTCACGGGCTTACGGGGGACCGTTGTCGAGGTACCAACCTGGCCTCGCTCCTTACGCTGGGGGATTCGGTAGCTTGTCCTAGCTCCATGTACTAGGGAAGCCGCCTTCTCCGGCCGGATCGCTAGACATGCACGGACCAGCAGGAGTTCCTAAGGTTCACTGGGAACCGGAAACCCAAGATTCCACCACCAAGGTTCCAGAAGAGCTGTGGACTACCCTTTTGCCGAAATCGCAACCTGAGCCTGAAGCTTCTACTCAAGAGCCGCCAGAGTTCGGCGCATTCCATTGTTGCTCCCGCGCAGGCCAAGAGTGTTTCACGTGAAACAGTGCCGACCTCTGCGCCACTACACAAACACTGCCCGAAATGATTTTCCTGCGGCTCGCGGCCCTTCAAATCGCGGTCGACAACTGGCTCTGGCTCGGGACCCGCTTTCCCTGGCAACAAGACACTCGATAGGAGAGTTGGCAGTACCAAGAGCCCATGCGGAGGCTCCCTCTATGAGTAACAGAGGATCGCGGACAAACCCCTGCACTCTAGGAAGATGAAGCCCTTGTCAGACAACTGATGGGCTAGGCGGCAACAAGCGGTAGGACTTTCGACATGGTACACCGACCTACCTCTACGGAATCTGATGTGGGGTTGTGAAGGCCGCGCGCCTGCAAACAGAAGAGCGCTAGGCCGGCAAAAGGGCCAAGTACGAAGGCGCTTATACGGCCAGCAGCAGCAAGCACTGTTAGCGAGACAAGTGCAAATGGGGACGCGCAGCCGGCTATTCAATACGAATGGAGAAGTTTCACGTGAAACAGCAGCACCGGAAGCCGGGCATAGCTGTACGAGATATTGCAAACAGCAAACGGCTGGTAACTGGGGCTGCCTGTACGAGCGAGCCATTGCGGCGATTGCAGGTGGGGCTTCGAACCAGGAAACTTCAACTGGCCCATACTTCTCCCGCCCCCCAACAAATGGATCAGGCCGATACAGCCGAGCCTATCTGGCTATGCAAAATACTCTATTCCATAGAATCAACACCACGTCGTAATTCAATGCACAAAGCGAGTAGGCCATAGCCTTGTCATTGAAAAGCACAATCACGTCTACTGTGGAAGACAGCACTGTGAGGGCAGCATACACAAACCCTCCCGCAAGGTACTTAGTTGTCTGCCCCTGGCGCGAGCACGTCCATGATGCGGTTAAGATCCTCCACGCTGGCAAATTCGATGCTGACCCGGCCCTTGCGGACCCCAAGCGAGATCTTAACGTTGGTGTCCAAGCGGTCGGAGAGCGATGAAGCCAGGTAGTCCAAGCGCTCGTGCCGCGCGCCGGGACGGGGAATGTTGTTCTTCGCCGGCTTAGCCGGATCCTGGTACATGGCAACGGCTTCTTCGGTGGCGCGTACAGACATGCCTTCAGCCACAATCCGCTGTGCCAAACGTTCCATGGCTGCGGCATCAGGAAGTGCGAGGAGCGCCCGCGCATGGCCTGCCGACAGCACTCCTGCTGCCACGCGACGTTGGACCAACGGGGGCAGCTTCAGGAGCCGCAGGGTGTTGGAAACCTGGGGCCGGGAGCGGCCGATGCGGTCGGCCAGCTGTTCATGGGTGGTACCAAAATCTTCGAGCAGCTGCTGATAGGCGGCCGCTTCTTCCAAGGGGTTGAGCTGGCTCCGGTGGAGGTTTTCCAGCAGCGCGTCCCGCAGGAGGTCGTCGTCGGTGGTGTCCCGGACGATGGCCGGGATAGTCTCCATGCCGGCGGCCTGTACCGCACGCCAGCGCCTTTCGCCCATGACAAGCTCGAACGGTTCTCCACCGTCTTCGGTTGAGTTGCGAACCACAATTGGCTGGAGGACGCCTATTTCGCGGACGGAGTGTACAAGCTCCGCCATGTCGTCCTCATCGAAGACGGCGCGAGGCTGCTTCCGGTTTGGATGAATATCAGAAACCCGAATTTCTGCGAATCGAACGCCGGGCACCGGCACCAGCTCTACGCCCGTATCCGTCTCAAACGAAGCAAAGGAATCGACGACCGCACCGTCCAAAACTTCATGCCCGTCCTCGTTGGCGGGCACCGTCGGCTGGGCATCAGTTTGGGCCGTAGCCCTGTGCGTGTTCTTGGAGCCCGCAGCGGTCTTCGTTGCAGATTTGGTGCCTGAATTGCTGGAGGCAGAGGCTGCTTCAGTTGCCCGCGTGGAGGATTTCGCTGCAGCCGGCTTACGCGAAGGACTGGTAGCTTTGGCGGCAGAATCCAGCGCGGTCGTTGACTGAGGGACAGCTTCAATCGGCGGCGCCGATTCCTCTGCCTCTGAAGCGTCCGCAGCCGTCTCGGGCTCCACAGTCTTCCTGCGCCCCTCGGGAAAGAAAAGATCGACGGGACGCGAAACCGCTGCGCCGTTGCCAGCCCCATTCGCACCGGCGGAACTTGGAATCAGTGCGCCAAGACCGCGGCCTAAGCCCCTTCGCTTCTCGCTCATGGGTAAATCCCTCCAGTGGTAGAGCCCGGCCTTGCCGGACTCCAGTTGTTGCAGTTCTTGAAGATTTTAGCGTTCTGCTATTTCAGCAGCGGCTTCCAGGTAGGACAGGGCTCCACTGGATGAGGGATCGTAGGTCATCACGGTTTGTTGGTAGCTCGGAGCTTCGGAGATACGAACCGAGCGCGGCACAACCGCAGACAGTACTTGCTCCGGGAAGTGTTGGCGGACCTCGGCGGCGACCTGGGCGGCAAGGTTGGTGCGGCCGTCGTACATGGTCAGGAGGATGGTGGAAACCACGAGGTCGGCATTGAGATGTTTCTGGATCATCTCGATGTTCTTGAGAAGCTGGCTCAGTCCCTCCAGCGCGTAGTACTCGCACTGAATGGGAATCAGGACTTCACCCGCTGCGCAGAAAGCGTTGACCGTCAGAAGGCCAAGGCTTGGAGGGCAGTCAATGAAGATATAGTCGAGGCGTTGTTCGCCCTTCTTCTCTCGAGCCTTTGCATAAACATCAATGGCTCGGCGCAGCCGCTGCTCGCGGGCCACGAGCGAGACGAGCTCAATTTCTGCACCCGCCAAATGGATTGTGGCCGGTGCACAGATGAGGTTGTCGATATCCGGGCATGGCGCGACCACATCGGCCAGGGGAACGTCGTTGATCAGGACGTCATAGATGCTGTCCACGTCCGCGTGGTGCTCAATGCCCAAAGCAGTGGAGGCGTTGCCTTGGGGGTCGATGTCGATCACCAGGACATTCAGTCCGGCGGCGGCAAGGGCGGCCGCTATGTTCACTGTTGTGGTGGTCTTTCCTACCCCGCCTTTCTGGTTAGATACCGTGAAGACCCTCGTCTTATCGGGACGCGGCAATTGCCGTCCAACAAGTCGTTCACGCCGGCGGGTCTCGTGCGCCAGTTCCCGGGCGATAGGACTGGAATCATCAATTGCATCGATAATGTTCGCCCTACCCGCAGAAGTTGTTTCACGTGAAACCAGCACCGGAGAGGATTTTGATACCAAACGCGGTTGATTCCCGAGTAAACCGGAGGTGGCCGAAACAGCACCAGCGAGAGAACGTGCTGACCCCAATGACACGAACGGCGGTATCCGTTGCGTGGAGGCTTCGCTACTGGTCACTGGGGCACACTCACTCTCGTTCAGCTATTTTTGCTGCCGTTGACTAGCCTAACTGCTTACCGCGGCAGACTGTGGCCGCCGGGCCTACCCTAGGCCTTCTTTTGGGACTTGTTTACAACGATGCGTACTACAGTGGTGGGCTCTTCCAACAGGTTGTCGCCAACCGTGATGACAGAGGTCTGAACGCCCCCCAGTTTGCGGATAACCTTCGCTGCCTTCTCAATTTCCTCAGCCGCACTGCGGCCCTTGATGGCCACCACTTCTCCGTGGCCTCCCAGCAGCGGAATGGTGAGGCCGGCGAGGTTACTCAGAGCGGACACTGCCCGTGCCGTCACGACGTCGGCCTCCACGTGGCCAACCGCAAGTTCGGCCCTGGTCCTCATCACCGTGACATTGTCCAGACCCAGATCGTCAACAACTTCCTGCAGCCAGATAACCCTGCGCTCCAGCGGTTCGATCAGAGTGAGTTCCAGGTCCGGACGGGCGATCGCGAGGCAAAGGCCCGGCAGCCCGGCGCCGCTTCCGACGTCGGCGACATGGCTTCCCTGGGCGATCTCACTTTCGATGACGGCACAGTTCAGGACATGCCGCCCCCACAGGCGGGGGATCTCCCGCGGGCCGATAAGCCCGCGCTCAGTTCCGGAGGTGGCGAGGTGTTCCACATAGCGCTTGGCGAGATCCAGGCGGTCGCCAAAAATCTTTTCAGCTGCCAGAAGCTCAGCTTCCGTGATGTCAACCATGATCAGCGAATCCGCAATTCTCTAGTCTGCGGATACAACAATATGACGTCCGGCGCCTTCGCCCTCGGACTCGCTCACCAGGCCCAAGTCGGCAACAGCGTCATGAACAATTTTCCGCTCATAGGCACTCATCGGTTCCAGGGCAACAGCCTGGCCGCTATTCTTCACAGCAGCGGCTGCATCTTCGGCAATTTTCTGCAGATGGCCAGTGCGTTCCTGCCGGTAGCCGTTGATATCCAGCACCAGGCGGGAGCGGTTCTCCGTTGCAGACAGGACGGAGAGCCGGGTCAGTTCCTGCAGGGCTTCCAGGACTTCGCCGTCTTCGCCCACGAGGTTGTCCAGGCTGTCGGACTCTTCCTCGGTAACGATCGAGATGTAGGTACGGCCGTTGCGGACCTCAATGTCTATGTCACCGTCGATGTCCGCGATGTCCAACAATTCCTCGAGGTAGTCCGCAGCAACATCCCCTTCTTCCTCCAGTCGGCTGGCTGAGGAAGCCTTGGGGGCCGAACTGTCCTGGGCAGCGGACTCGTCCTGATCGTCGATGATCTCTTCGGAAAGGGCGTGTTCGGTACTCTCGGCTGACATTACTTCTTCTTCCTGTTCTTGCGTTGCGGCTGGATGCGCTGTCCCTTGGCCTGCGCCACGGCTGCTGCGGCGGCGGCAGCGTCGGCATCCTCGTCCTTCTTACCACTCAGGATCGAGAGGGCCGGCAGTCCCTTGGCGGCACGGCGCTCGGCGAGGGCCTTGGCCGCGGGAGATCCCGGCGTCGGCATGCGGCGGATAACAAAGAACTGCTGGCCCATGGTCCAGAGGTTGGTGGTGGTCCAGTAGATCAGGACACCGATAGGGAAGTTGATGCCGCCCACACCAAAGACGATGGGCAGGATGTACAGCATCATCTTCTGCTGGCGCATGAAAGGGCTGGCCATGGCTTCTTCAGACATGTTCTTGGCCATGATCTGCTTCTGCGTGATGAACTGCGAGGCGGTCATGGCGAGGATCATCAGGATGGAGAGGATCCATACTGCCGTCTGGTTTCCGTCACCGCCGTGCAGCAGGGAGGCAGACAGCGTGGCGCCGAAGATGGTGGAGTCATCGAACTGCACCACCTGCTCGTGGCTCATGGCCCCAATGCCTTCGCCCTCGCGACTTGCCGTGGAGATCCCGGAGAGAACCGTGAACAGCGCGAAGAAGAACGGCTTCTGAATCAGCATGGGCAGGCAGGCGGAAATCGGGTTGGTCCCGTGCTTCTTGTACATAGCCATCTGTTCCTGCGCCATGGCCTGGCGGGACAGCTGGTCAGTCTTGCCCTTGTACTTGTCCTGGAGCTTCTTCAGGTCGGGCTGGAGCAGCTGCATGCCGCGCTGCGCCTTGATCTGCTTCACGAACACAGGAATAAGGGCGGCACGGATCACCAGCACCAGGCCGATGATGGACAGAGTCCAGGTCCAGCCGGAGGCCTCAGGCATGCCAATGGTGCTCAGGCCCTCATGGAAGCCCACCATGATGATGGACACAAGCCACTTGAACGGAAACATGATTGTTTCAAAGAAGTCCATACTTATCCCTATTCGTCAGGCCGCCGTGCGGCCTTCTCCATCAGTCCGAGCAGCCAGGTACTTGTCCGGGTTGTTCAGCACAACAATTGTGGGGGTCTGGCTGAGAGGCCATTCCCGGCGGCCGGCGGGGACGTGGTCCACGCCACCGGCATTCCATGGATGGCAGCGGCCCAGACGGCGGAGGGCAAGCCAGCTCCCCTTGACGGCACCATGGACGGTAATCGCTTCAAGGGCATACGCCGAGCATGAAGGAAAAAAACGGCAGACCTGGCCATACAAGGGAGAGATCACCTTGCGGTAAGCCTTCAACAGAAGAATGAGGATGTTCCGGGGCAGGTTCCAGAGGAACCTCCCGGCAGCGGCAGCAACAGGAAGGAAATAGGTGACGACGACGGCGGTGGCGTTACGCACGCGGTGTCCCCTCCTGTGTTGTACCGGCCGAACCGTTAGCAGCAGCCCGTGAAGGGCGGCCAGCCAACCGGGTCATCGTCGCTGCCAATGCGGCGTTGTAATCCGACAACAGCTGATCCCAGCTTGCGGACGCGGACGCAGGAAGCGCCCGGACCACTATGGCAAACCCGGTACCGTACTCGCGCAACGAGGCAGCACCTGCTTCTCTCAGTCTCCTCTTAACGAGGTTCCTGACCACAGCGTTCCCGACACCCTTGGAAACGATGAACCCGATCCGGCTGGGTTCGTCAGCAGCAATGGCTGCCGTATATAACACTACGTTCCGGCGTCCATTGCGGACACCGGAACGTACAGTTGTTGAAAAATCGGTTGCAGTCCTCAAACGGTTGCGGGTGGCCAGCACCTTAAACTCGCAAAGAAATGTCTACCGACGAGTCAGTATTTAGGCCGACAGCTCGGTACGGCCCTTGCCACGACGGGCTGCCAGGATGGCGCGGCCGGCACGGGTACGCATACGAAGGCGGAAGCCGTGCTTCTTGGCTCGACGGCGGTTATTCGGCTGAAAAGTCCGCTTGCTCACGTTAGTTACTCCAGTGGATCAAAGGTGCGCCCACCCGATCA
>JBKJVX010000145.1:0-3155 GCA_046717065.1 Arthrobacter sp.
GCTTTCGCCGGCGCGGACGTAAATCTCCCCGTTGGCGAAGTCGTAGGCATCCACGGGCAGCAGCTCGGTACCCAGCTCCTTGGCGATTTCCCGCGCCAGTTCGGGGTGCGCCCGCCCAGCGGCAAGCACCAGCTTCTTCTCGCCGCGTGCCGTAATTTCGCTCATTATTGCTGGTCCTCTTCTGTCGATGCTGGGGTATGTGAGGAATCTGAGGCGGCCGCCTGCGCCAGTTCAGCCGAGCGTGAGCCGGGGCGGTTGGCCACAACCCATCCCTCGTCGTTGCGCTGTGCTGCCACGGACAGGACGAGTGCCCCTGCCGGGACGTCCTTCCGGATCACCGCGCCGGCGCCGCTGTAGGCGCCGTCCCCCACGGTGACCGGGGCAACGAATACAGTGTTTGAGCCTGTCCTGACGCCCGAGCCAATGACCGTCCGGTGCTTCTTCTCGCCGTCGTAATTGGCTGTGATATTTCCGCAGCCGATGTTGGTGTCCTCGCCGATTTCGGCGTCGCCGGCATAGCCGAGGTGGGAGAGCTTGGAACCACGGCCGATGGTCACGTTCTTCGTTTCGTAGAACGCACCGATCTTGCCGCTTTCGCCCAGGACAGTGCCGGGGCGCAGGTAGGTGAAGGGGCCGACGGCGGCGTCCGGGCCGATGATCGCCCCTGATCCGTGCGTCCGGACCACCTTGGCGCCTTCACCGATGGTGACGTCCGTGAGAGTGGTGTCGGGGCCGACGACGGCGTCCCTCGCCACTGTGGTGGCGCCGTGCAGTTGGGTGTTGGGCAGGATCCGGACGTCCTCGTCGAGGGTCACGGAAGAGTCGATCCAGGTGGTTGACGGATCCACAACTGTCACCCCGGCCCGCATCCATGCCTCGACGATGCGGCGGTTCAATTCCGCGCCCAGGGCGGAGAGCTGCACGCGGTCATTGGCGCCTTCCACCTGCCAGCGGTCAGCGGTGACGACGGCGGCGACGCGGCCGCCTGCCTGCCTTGCCAGTCCGAGGACGTCGGTGAGGTACTTCTCGCCCTGGGAGTTGTCCGTGGTGACATGCGTGAGGGCTTCACGAAGGATTGCAGCGTCAAAGGCGTAGATGCCCGAGTTGACCTCGCCGATGAGCCGCTGGGCGTCGGAGGCGTCCTTGTGTTCAACGATGCCGGTGACGGTCCCGTCGTCGCCTCGCAGGATGCGGCCGTAGCCGGTGGCGTCCTCAAGGACTGCCGTGAGGACGGTGACAGCATTGGCTTCGCGTTCGTGCGTGGCCACGAGTTCGGCCAGCAGCTGACCGGAGAGGAGCGGCACGTCGCCGTAGGTCACCACAACGGTTCCGGTGAGGTGCTGTTCCCCGTCCAGGGCCTGGAGGGCGACCTCCACGGCACGTCCGGTGCCGGGAATCCCGTCCTGGTCCACGATGACGGCAGCAGGATCGAGCTCTGAGAGGTGGCGGGCCACCAGGTCACGTTCGTGGCGGACCACGATGGCGAGCTGGCGGGGATTGATACTCCGTGCGGCGAGCAGCGCGTGGCCCACCATGGACCTGCCGCCAATCTCATGCAGGATCTTGGGAGTGCGCGACTTCATCCGGGTACCGGCGCCTGCCGCCAGAACGATGACCGCGGCCGGTCCGGTATTCTCGGGGATCACGTGCGGGCTCTCCTTGCTAGGTTACGCTGGCGTTTTACGGTGCTCCCGCGGCCTGAAGCCGTCCCGGCACCGAATGTCATCCTACTGAACGCTCCTCGCACAGCAGTTCCGCCCATAGGATTCGAACCTATACTCCACGGCTCCAAAGGCCGGGGTGCTGCCATTACACCAGAGCGGACCGTGCCGTAGCGCGCGGCCGGGCACAAGTAGTTATTTTGCCACGGGTTCGGGGCGCCGCGCGACATAGGCCGTTCATCCCCCGTCCTTGCCCCGTTTCGGCCCCCTTCCGGGCACGGCGGGCGGCTGCAATTCCGCGGGGGCGGGTAGTGCATGATGGAAATGTGAGCAACAACCCTCCGCGGACACGGATGACCGGCCTTCAGCGGCGGAGCCAGCTGATCGACGTCGGGCGGGGCCTTTTCGCAGTCCGCGGACTTGACGGCACCACAATTGAGGAGATCGCCGCCTGCGCGGGAGTATCCAAGCCGGTCATCTACGAGCACTTCGGATCCAAGGAAGGCCTGTATACGCAGGTAGTGGACTTCGAGTTCCGGATCCTCCTGGACGCCATTAATGCCGCCCTTAGCGCGGAGGCGAAGCCGCGCGTCCTCGTGGAACGGGCCGCGCTGGCGCTGCTCACCTACATCGAGGACCGCACCGAAGGGTTCCGGATCCTGATGCGGGACGCCCCGCCGTCACAGCCCGAGGGCGCCTTCTCCACCCTGCTCTCCCACGTCACCGCCAAAGTGGAACACATCCTCTCCGACGAGTTCGACCGCCGGGGCTTCAGCGCCCAGGACGGCGCAATGTACGCCCAGATGCTCGTCGGCATGGTGGCCATGACCGGCCAGTGGTGGCAGGACAGCCGCCAGCCCGACAAACACACTGTCGCGGCCCACCTGGTAAACCTCGCCTGGAACGGCCTGACCGGCCTGAAGAAGGACCCAGAGCTGAAGTCCGAGGGGTGAGTTCCCCTCCCTGCTCGCCTTTCCGGCCCCTGGGTAACCTTCGCGGCGCAGTGGCCCTTCGCCGTCGCTTAGACACGACGCATGGGTGACGCTCCTACGCGAAGGCCCCCCGCACCCCTCTTGCCGAGCGTTCCGTACGTACGTCTCGCCCGCCCCCGTTACCCCACCGCCGAAGGTGCCAGTCCGCGTTGCCTTCTTGTCCACGGCGTGAGGTGGGCTTCGCTCGCCGGAGGCGGTCCTTCGGAAAGGAGCGCATCGCGGCGCAACGGGCTGCGAGCTCGCTCAGCGAGCGAACAGCCCCTTTGCATCGTAAGCGTCGTCCCGAGGGCCCCGACGCGAGCTTGCGAGTGTTGGGAAGGGACCTACGCGCTAAGCGACGGCGAAGGGCCGGCTCCGGCACCCAACTCGGCAGCACAGGTGGGACGGGCTATTCGCCGAGGACTTCCAGGGCTTCGAGCCATTCGAGTTCCAAGGCTTCGCGTTCGCCGGCGAGGTCCTTGAGCTTTTTGTTCAGGTCTGCCAGCTGGCCTGCCGCGGAGGG
>JBKJVX010000146.1:0-32485 GCA_046717065.1 Arthrobacter sp.
TGGTTCAGCATGCGTGCCTCTTCTTGGGCAAGCACAACTACGCGACGGGCACGGTCCGTAAATCGCTCAAACATTTCGCCACACTCCTAGCTACGACGTACTTTGATGCTACGTGGCTGACCCAGACTTGTGGAGCGTGTTCGCCACGGGGGAAACCGCGCCGGGAACGGGAAAACCAGTAGACGCCGCTTTGCAGCACCACCGGCACCTTCAGCGAGCAGGTCAAGAGCCCTTCCAGCGGCAGGATCCGTGGCAGCCGCACGCTTACTCCGGCGTCCTCCGCCATGACCCCGCCGCCGGCCCCGGCATCCCTGCCCTGCGGGAGAAATTCCTGCATAGCCCCGCATTCAGGTTTGGAAACGGCAAAAGCCCTGCCTCCCGAACCGGGATGCAGGGCTTTTTGCGGACTGAGGATCTAACTAGGAATTGGCCTTTTGGTAGGCTTCCTGGATTTCGGCCTGAATTCGGCCGCGGCTGTTAACGGTATAGCCGTTTTCCCGTGCCCATTGGCGAATCTGCGCTGAATCGTGACTGCGGCCCCCGCCGGAGGCTTTGGTCCGGGCAGCCCGGCCGCCGCTGCTGCCTGAAGCCTTACGCGCAGATCCAATAAACCGTTCCAATGAGGAGCGGAGTTCAGCGGCATTGGCCGCCGATAGATCAATCTCGTAGTTGACCCCGTCAAGGCCAAACTTAACATTCTCGTCTGCGGATCCCCCATCCAAATCATCAACGAGGATGATGTTTACTTTCTGTGCCATTTAAAGTCTTCCTCTTGGAAAGGGTTCGGTTTTCAGAAAAGCAGGATGTTTCCCTAAAAGTATTACTCTCTTTATGGCAACGCGTCAAAGCGGCAAATGGTTCCTGGGGATAAAAGGGGGATGAGGGGTTTATCTATTCGATTCCGGATCCGGCCCGTCTGCCGGTGATGCAGCGCGTGCTTCGGCCTCTGCCTGGGCCTGTGCCTCTGCCTGCCGTTCGGATTTGTCCGCATTGAAGATTGACTTCATGGCAAACCAGAAAAGCAGGCCCACCACCAGCGAAGGCAGGAGTACAGCTACGTATTCCACGATCAGTGTCCTTCAGGCTTCAGCAGCGGGAAGAGGATGGTTTCGCGGATGCCGGCACCGGTGAACAGCATCACCAGGCGATCGATTCCCAAACCGATACCGCCCATCGGCGGCGCACCGTATTCGAGGGCGCGCAGGAAGTCTTCGTCCAGCTGCATGGCCTCATCGTCACCGGCGGCTGCATGGCGTGACTGCTCGGTGAGCCGCTCCCGCTGGATAACCGGGTCGATGAGCTCGGAGAAGGCGGTGCCGCGCTCCATGCCACCAATAATCAGGTCCCAGGCCTCGATCAGCCGGCCGTCCTCCCGGTGCGGGCGGGCCAGCGGCTGGGCAGAGGGCGGGTAGTCGTAGACGAACGTGGGGTTCAGCAGGGTGGGCTCCACGATTTCGCCAAACAATTCCACGGCCAGCTTCTCGGCGTCCCACTTGGGGTCAACCTTCACCTCGTGCTTTTCGGCGATTTCGCGCAGCACATCCAGCGAAGTATCCGGCGTGACTTCCTGGCCAACGGCGTCCGACAGTCCCGGGTAGACGGAAACCCATGCCCAGTCGCCGTCGAGGTTGATTTCCCCTGCTTCGGTGTGAAGGACGCGGCCGGCACCCACGGCGTCGGCTGCGTCGAGGATGATCTCCTTGATGCGCTGCGCCATAACGAACTGGTCCGCCCACGCCTCGTAGCACTCAAGGGTGGTGAATTCCGGGCTGTGGGTTGAGTCCACGCCCTCATTGCGGAACACGCGGCCCATGTCATAGACCCGGTCGATGCCACCTACCACGGCGCGCTTGAGGTATAGCTCGGTGGCGATGCGCAGGGTCATCTTCTGGTCGAAGGCGTTCATGTGGGTCTCGAACGGGCGCGCCAGCGCACCACCATGGACCAGGTTCAGGATGGGGGTTTCCACCTCAACATAGTTGTGGCGGAAGAGCGTTTCGCGGATTGAGCGCGTGATGGCCGCGCGGGTGTAGACCATTTCACGGGCTTCGTCGCGGACCATCAGGTCCACGTAGCGCTGGCGGACGCGCGTTTCCTCGTTCAGCTCCGCATGGAGTACGGGCAGGGGGCGGAGCGCCTTGGAGGCCATGGACCAGGACTCGGCCATAACAGAGAGCTCGCCGCGGCGGGAGGAGATGACCTCGCCCTTGATGAACACGTGGTCGCCGAGGTCAACCAGCGCCTTCCAGTCGGCGAGCGCTTCCTCGCCTACGTTGGCAAGGCTGAGCATTGCCTGCAGGCGCGTGCCCTTGCCGTCGGTACCGCCCTCCTGGAGGGTTGCAAAACACAGCTTTCCGGTGTTGCGCACGAACACCACACGGCCGGTGACGCCGACAACGTCGCCCGTGGTGTCGTCTGCCTCGAGGTGGGCGTACTTTTCACGGATCTCGGAGAGCGAATGCGTCCGCTCCACACCCACCGGATACGCCTCGGCGCCGCGCTCGATCAGTTTGGCGCGCTTCTCCATGCGGATCCGCATCTGCTCGCTGGCATCGAGCGGCTCTGGGGAGTTCTTGGGCGAGGGGGTGTTTTGGGAAGTCACAATCATCAAGTTTACCGGGAGTTGGGCTGGCCCGGCTTCGCTGGCGGCAGCGTGCTCCCGCCTAGGATGGGGTGGTGAAAGAACAGGTCCTTCCCACGCACGACGGCGGCCGCCTGGCCTTGTACAGTTACGGCACCGAGGATGCGCCGGGAGAACGCCGGGTGCTCCTGATCGGCGGTGCGTTCCTGACTGCCCTGATTTACCGGCCGTTTTCGGTCGCGCTGGCCAAGGGCCTGGGTGAGGGCTGGGCCGTGGACGTCTACGACCGCCGTGGACGGGGAAGCTCCTCTGAGCAGCCGGACGGCTATTCCATGGCCACGGAGATTGCCGACGTCCGTACCGTCCTGGCGGCAACCGGGGCGAGGAACATCCTGGGCCACAGCCTGGGCGGCTCCGTGGCACTGAACGCCGTGCAAGAGTTCACCGGGACCTCCTACGTTCCGGACAAGCTGGCGGTGTACGACGCTGCCGTCAATATCGACGGCAGCATCGACACCGCCTGGTTGTCCGGATTCGAAGACGCCGTGGACAGCGGCAAGGTTGGCACCGCCCTCGCGCACATGAAGAAGGCCACGAGCCCGGGGTCGGCGATGGCGAAGATCCCCGAGCCCGTGCTCGCCGGGCTGATGGCCCTGTTGTCCCGGACGAAGGTCAACAAGATGTTCGGCGAAGTGATGCCCAGTGGCGTGGGCGAGCTGCGGGCCGCCTACAAAGAGGCGGACCACGCCAGGGATTTCAGTGTGTTGCCTGCGAACACCCATTTCATGGCCGGCGGCAAGAGCCCCAGCTACTACAAGGAAACGGCTGAGCGGCTGCACGCGGCCGTCCCCGGCAGCACCTACGAGCTCTCCCCCAAGGGTTTCCACGGTTCCATTCCCGCTGCCGTGAACGAACTGGTCTCCGACATCTCCGAGTACTTCAAGAGCTAGGCGCCACGGCGGAATCCGGCCAGCGCCGCGTCGCCCAGGTTCTGCCATACGCTCCGCGCCTCCTGCTGCTGCTCCTCCCCGCCCTCCGGCCCGGTCCGGTCTGCCAGCCAATCGCCATAGCGGGTGATGTCTTCCCCGCCTGCAGCCGCGACAGCATCACAGGCAAACCCGACGGCCTTGGAACCGTCCGAAAGTTCCACTGACCCGAGGAGCATGGGTTCCGGGAGGGAAGCCAGGAAGGAGCCCATCCCCGCTTCGGACAACAGCCACCGCTCCCCCACCAGCTCCGCGCCGCCGTCGTCCGAGCGGTACACCCCCGGCTTCGGCGGCACGGTGTCGAGGGACACCATGCGGTAGCGGGCTGCCGTACGCACCGGGCCGTCCCAGGCAGCACCGAGTTCCTCCAGCTGCGGTGCCAGCGGCTGCCCCTTGCGGTGCGCGCCCACCACCACCAGGGGCACAGCGGCGGCCCCGGCGGCCACCGGCCAGGGAAATGACGACGGCGCATGGCCGGCAGATTGCGCGGCTGCCGGCGCCGCCCCCTCGGCGAAGAGCGCGGGAGCGCCGGGGGTTGATTCAAGCAGGCGCGCAATGTCGGCGGCAACAGCATCGTCAAAGGTCCTGCCCACCACGGTCACACCGAACTGGGCACCGTCCACTTCACCGGCGGGCACAGCCACCGCGCACAGGTCGAACAGGTTGCAGAAGTTCGTATAGGTGCCCATCAGCGAGTTCACGCCCACAGGGTCAGCGGCTACCTCGGCGAGGGTGGGATGGAAGGGCGCGGTGGGGATCAGCAGGGCGTCGAACCCTTCCAGCCGTGCCATCGCCTTTTGCTTCAGTTCTTCCAGCTTGGCGGTGTCGTTGACGTAGCGGTGGGCGGGCACCGTGCCCGCTGCCCGGATGATGCGTTCCACCGTGGGGTCGATGCCCGCCCGCCTGTCCGCATCGGCGTCGGCTGTGTCAAGGAAATGGCCGACGGCGGCATAGCGCTCCGCCACCAGTGCGCCGTCGTACAGCAGCCGGGCGGCCTCAAGGAAGGCATCGAAGTCGATGGCTTCCGTATCCGCTCCCAATTCCCGGAGGCGGCTGATGTTCCGGTGGAATCCCGCCGCCCAGGCCTCCGGGAGTCCCGGCAGGGTTGCCGGGTACGCTATCCGCGGTTTTTCCGGCGCTGCCAGCCGGATGTTTGCTGGCCAGGCGCGGGCTCCTCCCGCCATGACGCCCATGGCGAGTTCGGCGGTAGACAGGTGGCGGGCGAAGATGGTGACGGCGTCCCAGGACCGGCAGGCAGGCACCACCCCGGCCGTGGAGACGACATGCAGCGTCGGTTTGATGCCCACGATTCCCTGCAGCCCCGCGGGCACGCGGCCTGATCCTGCCGTGTCGGTTCCGATGGCGATATCCGCCAGCCCCAAAGCCACGGCCACCGCGGAGCCGGAGCTGGAGCCGCCGGAGATAAAGTCCGGGCGGCGGGAGTCGCGGACTGCACCATGCGGGCTTCGCGTGCCTACAAGGCCTGTCGCAAACTGGTCGAGGTTGGTGGCCGCCAGGACGAGGGCACCGGCGGCACGGAGGCGGGCCACTGCTTCCGCGTCCTTCTCCGGCCGGTAGGCGAAGCCGGGGCACGCCGCCGTCGTCGGGATCCCTGCTACGTCAACGTTGTTCTTGACGGCGAGCAGGAGCCCGGCGAGCGGCAGGTCCGCGCCACCGGCAGCGGCCGTGTCAATGGCGGCAGCTTCGGCCAGCAGTTGGTCCGCACTACGGAGGGCGATCCAGATCTCGGGGCGGTCCACTGCGTCCAATGCGGCGAGGGCGGCCCGGACCCGCCTGGTGGCAGCGCCGATGGTTGCATTGCTCATACTGCTGCCTCTTCAAGTTCCGATGCTTCCAGCGTGTGTGCTCCCAGGGCTGCGCCCGGAGTTACAGGCTCGGTTTCGGCATCCAACCCGCCAAGGATCACCACCGCCTCGCCCGCAACCACCTGCGAGCCCGCAGTTGGCAGGACCTGCAGTACCACGCCGTCGCACGGCGCTTCGAGCACGGTTTCCATCTTCATGGCCTCCAGGGACACCAGCGGTTGGCCCTGTACCACCCGGTCCCCGGCCGCCACATCCACTTTCCAGACGCTTGCAGCAAACGGTGCGGGGACGAGGGATCCGCCCTCGGGAACGACTACTTCGTCTGCCACCGGTGAGACGACGGCGGCAAGCGCGTCCGCGCGGTCGAACTCCCCGGCGTCCGCCCAGGCCTGCCGCTCCACCGCGAACGCTGCGCCCTGCTTTTCCCGGAACGCCGTGATGGACTCCCGGTTGTCCTCGAGGAACACCTCGTGTTCAGCCAGCGAGAACGTGCCGTCCTCGATTTCCACGCCGCGGCCCCTGCCGGCGGCCATGTCCGCCCGAAGGTCCAGGAGTTCCTCGGGGCTGACCGGGTACCAGGAGATGCGGTCGAAGAAGCGGAGCAGCCACGGCGAGCCCGGCTCGAACGGGGCGGAGTCCGCGTAGCGCGACCAGACCTGGGTGGTGCGGCCCACGAACTGGTAGCCGCCGGGCCCTTCCATGCCGTAGATACACATGTACGCGCCGCCGATGCCCACCGCGTTCTCCGGTGTCCAGGTGCGGGCCGGGTTGTATTTGGTGGTGACCAGGCGGTGGCGTGGATCCAGTGGAGTTGCAACCGGAGCGCCAAGGTAGACGTCGCCGAGGCCCAGGACCAGGTATTCGGCGTTGAAGACGGTGTCGAACACCTCGTTGACGGAGTCCAGGCCGTTGATCCGCCGGATGAATTCGATGTTCCAGGGGCACCAGGGGGCGTCGTCGCGGACACCTGCCATGTAGCGTTCGATTGCTTCACGGGTGGCGGGATCGTCCCAGGAGAGCGGCAGCCGGACGGTGCGGCTGGGGACCACCAGCTCCGAGCTCGCCGGCAGCGCGGCCTCAATTTCCTGGACGAGGTCCAGCAGGCGCTTCGTGGACAGGACGGACGGATCCACTTTGATCTGCAGGGAGCGGATCCCGGGGGTGAGGTCCACGATTCCCGGCATACGGAGCTGCTCAAGGTGCTGGTGCAGCGCGTGCACCCTGGCCCGGAGCCCAAGGTCCAGGACCATCTCCCCGTACTCGACCAGCAGGTTGTCGTCCCCGGACCGGCGGTAGGTGACCGCAGGCCTGCCGGAACCTTCCGGCACACGGCCCAGCACGCCGTCGTCGCCATCCCCCCGCGCAGTGCGGCCGGCAGGTGCCGATGCGTGGGCGCCTGCTGCCGTGAGCCGGGAGATGTCCGCGGACCAGCCGGCGCCGCCCGGCAGCACCAGCTGCCGGCCCGGTCCCAGATCCTTGGCCGACGGCGCCTGGCTCACCGGAATGGGTACGAACCGGACTTTGTCGCCGGGCCGAAGCTGGCCGAGCTTCCAGCGGTCCGCGGTGACTACAGTGACCGGGCAGACGAACCCGCCCAGGCTGGGCCCGTCGGGACCGAGCAGGATGGGTGTGTCCCCGGTGAAGTCCAGGGCTCCCACCGAATACGCAGTGTCGTGGATGTTGGACGGGTGCAGGCCGGCCTCGCCGCCGTCGGTCCGGGCCCAGCGCGGCTTGGGACCGATAAGCCGGACACCGGTGCGGGCGGAGTTGAAGTGGACCTCATACTCGGAGGCGTAGAGCTCCTCGATGTCCTCACGCTGGAAGAACTCTGGTGCACCGTGCGGCCCTTCCGCCACACTCAGTTCCCACGCGGAGGTCAGGGCAGGCCGGCTGTCCAAGGGGACTGCTGCCGTCAATTCCCCGTTGTTATCCGTGATCGGGGTGACGGCACGCAGCACGTCACCGGCGCGGAGAACCCGCCCCGCGTGGCCGCCGAACTGGCCCAGGGTGAAGGTGGAGGCGCTGCCCAGGTACTGGGGAATGTCCAGGCCACCCTGGAAGAGAATGTAGCCGCGGAGCCCGTTGCCTCCGGCGGCGCCGACGTCGAGCGTTCCTCCGGCGGGGATGGTGACGGGAGCCCAGGTGGGCACCTTCGTCCCGTCAACTGTCACTGTTACCTCCGCGCCGGTGACGCAGACGGTGGTGGCGTGGGTGAAGGTCAGGCTGGGGCCGGTCATGGTGAATTCCAGGCCGGGAGCACCTTCCGGGTTGCCCAGGGCGGTGTTGCCGAGCCGGAACGAAAGATCGTCCATGGGGCCGCTCGGGGGTACACCGATCTGCCACAGGCCCGCGCGGCCGGGCCAGTCCTGCACGCTGGTCTGCAGGCCGGAGCGGCCCACGGTGATGCGCGGTTCCGGGTCCCCCACGTTGTCCAAAGTGCTCGTGGAGTGCTGTACGGAACGGACCGCGTCCAGCCCGGTTGCGGCGCGGAGCATGCCGAGGTTGGTCTCGATTCCGTCGATGCGGGTGCCGGCGAGCGCGGCGGCTAGCCGGTCAAGGGCTTCGGCACGGTCTGCCCCGGCGGTAATGATCTTGCCCAGGAGGGGATCGTAGTTGGTGGAGACTTCGGTTCCGGTTTCCGCCCAGGCGTCCACGCGGACGCCCTCGGTTGCCGGAAAGGCTGCGTTGGTCACGGTGCCGGCGCTGGGCTGGAAACCACGGGCAGGATCCTCGGCGTACACCCGTGCCTCCACGGCGTGGCCCGAAACCGGCAGGCTGTCAGGGACTCCGGCGAGTACCGCTTCCGCTTCCGGTCCGCCCTGGGCCAGGCGGAGCATCCATTCCACCAGGTCCACGCCGGTGACGGCCTCGGTGACGGGGTGCTCCACCTGGAGCCGGGCGTTGACCTCGAGGAAGGACGCTTCGCGGCGGGCGGAGTCGTAGACAAACTCGACGGTTCCGGCGGAGCGGTATTTCAGGGCGGCGCAGAGTGCACGGGAGCTGCGGTGGAGTTCTTCACGCAGTTCCTCCGGCAGGTCCGGAGCGGGTGCCTCTTCGAGGACCTTCTGGTGGCGGCGCTGAAGGGAGCAGTCACGGTCGCCGAGGCTGACTACCCGGCCTTCGCCGTCGCCGAAGATTTGGACCTCGACGTGGCGGGCGTTCTCGACGTACCGTTCGGCGAAGACACCGGCGGTGCCGAAGCTGGCGCCGGCGAGGCGTGCCACGCGGGGAAAACTTTCCACGAGTTCGGCCTGGGTGCGGCAGACCGTCATGCCAATGCCGCCGCCGCCACCCGTGGCCTTGAGCATCAGCGGGAACCCAATCTCGGCGGCCGCCGTCACGGCGGCGTCCACGTCCTCCAGCAGCCCGGAACCGGCGATCATCGGCACCCCGGCCGCCCGCGCGGCGTCGCGCGCTGTGTGCTTGGTGCCGAAGATGCGCAGCTGCTCGGCGGTGGGCCCCACAAAGACCAAACCGGCCGCCTCGACGGCCTCGGCGAAGCCGGCGTCCTCGGAGAGGAACCCGTACCCGGGGTGGATGGCCCCGGCCCCGGTGGACCTGGCCGCTTCCAGCAGCGCATCCACGCGGAGGTAGGACTCCTTCGCCGGTGCAGGCCCGAGGAGCACAGCTTCGTCCGCCAGCCGGACGTGCTTGGCACCCCGGTCCGCTTCTGAGAACACGGCAACCGTCCGGAGTCCCAGCTTGCGGGCGGACTCGATGATGCGGCAGGCGATCTCGCCGCGGTTGGCAACCAGGAGGGTGTCAAAGCGGTTCTGCGTCCCGAAGGTGTTCATCTTTTCAGAAGTGCTCACAGGGCTGCCTCCGGCCGGGTAACGATCATGCGGACAGGGGTGGGGTTGAAGCCGTTGCACGGGTTGTTGATCTGCGGGCAGTTGGACACCAGCACCAGGGTGTCCACTTCTGCCCGCAGTGCCACGCGCTTTCCGGGAGCGGAGAGTCCATCAACAATGCCCAGGGCGCCGTCCGGGTCCACCGGAACATTCATGAACCAGTTAATGTTGGGCACCAGGTCCCGCTTCCCGAGGCCCCAGCGTGAGCCCTCGATCAGGAAGTTCTCCACGCAGGCGTGCTGTTCGCGGGTGTGCTGCCCGTAGCGGAGGGTGTTTGATTCCTGGGAGCAGGCCCCTCCGATGGTGTCGTGGACGCCCACCTCGTCTGCCACGACGGTCATCAGGGGAACTCCCGTTTCGGCCCGCAGGACCGAACCGGTGGTCAGGACGATGGACTGCTGCCGGGCGATGGTGACGGCGGCGGAGTAGCGGACGGTGGGGTCACCTGCGGCGTACAGCAGGCAGTCCACGGCCTGGTTGCCTTCCAGGTCCACGATGGTCAGCACGTCTCCGGCAGAGATCACGGCGGACCAGGGGCCGCGGGCTTCGACGAATTCGTCAAGGACCACATCGCCCGGCGTGAGGGCAAGGTGGCGGGCGTCCGCGATGGGATCGGTGTAAGTGGCGGTGTTCATCGGGCGTTCCTTGCGGTCAGGTCGTGTTCGGTGTTGTGCAGTGCCTGCAGGTGTTCCGGAGCCAGGGGCCCGGTGAGGGTTCCCTCTTCCAGCGCTGCGAGGTCCTGCAGGGCGTGCCAGGCAACGATGTCGACGGCGCTTCCGGTGAAGTCTGTGCGCGGGTCCAGCGGGTGCGCTGTATTGGCCAGGACCAGGACCGCATCCATCTGGAGCAGAAGTTCGACGGCGGCGCCCGGGCCGGCGCTTCCGGTGAAGGTGATGCTGCCGGAAGGGTCAACGCTGGCGCCCTTGAACAGGGACAGCGACGGTGCCACGTCGCGGGGACCCAGGCCACTCTTCAAAGCGCCAAGCGTGAGTAGTTCCCGGGCGGCCGGAGATGCGCTGTGGGCGGTGCCTGCACCGTACCTGGCCGTATTGCCTTCACGTGTGGTGGCCCCGGTCAGGGCGTCGTGGCGGGTCGAGCTGTCAGCGACGATCGTGGCCATCAGCCGGCCAGCGTCGGAAAGGAGCGGGTGGCCCGCCCCCGGGTAGGCCTGCCAAGGGACCTTCACGGTGTCAGCGATGTTGAGCCGCTCGTGCAGGGCACCGGCGCGGTAGAGGAGGACATGCACGCAGGCATCCCCCTGGGTATCCGTGAGCCTGACCCTGGTGCCGCGGGCCAGGTTCATGGTGGTGTAGCGGCCGAAGGCCAGGGATTCGGCCCAGGTGAGGTTTGCGATGACCTGTTCAGGAAGGCCGGCTGTCAGGCGTGCCGGGGCGGAGGCCGCGGGAACGAAGCGCATGGTTTCGACGGCCCTGCCGTGCTGCTCCCGGGCGTGAGCACGGGCGCCTGCGGTGGTGGCCGTACCGGCTGCTGGAATTTCGGTTACTTGTGTCATGTCAATCCTGTGTTGGTCCGCGTGGTTGTTTCGAAGCTGTTTTGGCAAAGCCGGTGAAGCTTTGGCTTAGGCGTTGGCGGCCAGGTTCCTGCGCCGGACCCAGAGTCCAAGGAGCAGGACCACCGTCACCATGAGCGGTGCTGAGTAGAGGAGGATGCCGTTTTCGCCCGTGGGGTCGTAGACCTCGGGCCGGGGCCAGGCGAGGTTGACCACCATCAGTGCTCCGTAGAGGACGGCAAGGATGTTGACTGGCAGCCCCCAGCGTCCGAGCGAGAAGAGTCCTGCCGGCAGGGTCTGCCCTACCCGGTTCCAGTCGCCCCGGAGCCTGTTGAGCAGCTGCGGCACGGTAACCAGGAGGTAGGCGATGTAGACCATAACGATGCAGACGCTGCAGAGGGTGGTGAACAAGGCTGCGTTGCCCACGTTGATGGCCAGCACACCAACGGCCAGGGCGCCGATGACGATCGAGGGCCACATTGGCGTTCCGCGGGTGGGGTGGACGGAGGACAGCAGCGCCGAGGCGGGCAGTTTGCCGTCGCGTGCCATGGAGAACACCAGGCGGGAACCGGCGGTCTGGATCGCCAAAGTGCACACAAAGATGGCGATGGCCACGTCCACCAGCAGGACTTTGCCCCAGAAAGTGCCCAGGACTGCGGTGAGGACGTAGGGCAGGCCTTCAGTGGCGAGCCGGCCGTCGTCAAGGCTTGGTGCAGCCATCAGGGCGGTGATGATCATCAGTGCTCCGCCGATTCCGGAGATGAGCAGGGCCGAAAGGATGGTGCGCGGCGCGGTACGCCGGGGGTCCTTGGTCTCTTCGGAAAGCTCGCCGGCAGAGTTGAAGCCCACCATGACGTAGGCAGCCATCAGCCCTGATACCAGGAAGGCTCCTACGGCCCCGAGGTCCGAGCCCTGGAGCACGGTGGTGTCCGCGACAACGTCGGGCCCGCGCTGCGCGGCGCTGATGAGTGCAAGGATGACGGCCACAACGCCGACGATTTCGCAGGTGACGCCGACGGAGTTGACGTGGGCCATGAGCTTGACGCCGAGGGAATTGATGATGGTGGTGGCTACCAGCAGCACCGCTCCCAGGATGACAGCGTTGGCAGCCCCGGTCACGGTATTCAGCGCCGGATCACCGCCCACCACCTGGAACCCGTCCCAGAGCTGAGGCAGCACCACCTGCAGCGCAATCGCGGCGGCGGCTGCTGTGACCACCTGGGCGATGGCCATAAACCAGCCGGCGAACCAGCCCACACCCTCTCCACCCACGCGGCGGGCCCACTGGTACACGGCTCCCGACAGCGGGTAGCGGGCCGCGAGTTCCGCGAAGTTCAGGGCCACAAGAAGCTGGCCCACCAGCACCACGGGCCAGGTCCAGAAGAAGGCCGGCCCGGCGAACGAGTAGCCGAAGGCGAACAGCTGGAAGATAGTGGTCAGGATGGACACAAAGGAAAAACCGGCGGCGAAGGAAGCGTAGCGGCCGAGTTTCCGGTGAAGGGTGGGCTCGTAGCCAAGGGACGTCAGGTCCGCATCGTCCGCATGGACGGTGGGAAGAACGGTTGAAGTCATTGGATTCTCCGGGGGCTGGAACGGCGTTGGGGTGGAGCCGGCCGGTAGTGCAGCACTCGGCCGATGGCTGCGGAATACCGGTCACTTGATAGTTTTCCAGCGTGATGTCCCCAACGAGTTTCGCCTCTGTAAAAGGCGCATAGACATCTTGTTTCCGCCGTATTTCCGTCCCCTCACCTCCGGCCGGAGCGCCGAAAGGACCGGATGCGGGTGCAAGAATGATGCGGTGACTTCAGCCGGACCGGGGAGACCCCGCAGCCAACAACCCTCCAGGCCCGGGGCCACCGCCCGTGACGAAATCCTGGACGCGGCGGCCGAGCTTTTCACCACCCAAGGGTTCGCCAACACGTCCACCCGCTCCATTGCGGATGCCGTGGGGATCAGGCAGTCGTCGCTCTATCACCACTTCAAGACCAAGGACGACATCCTCAAAGACCTGCTGGAGGGCACCGTGCTGGGCGGGCTGAAGTTTGCGCGCGCGGTGGCGGCGCTGCCAACTGAAGGGCCGGCCGGAAGCCGCCTCCACGCCGTCGCGCTCTACGACGGAACGCAACTGTGCAGCGCCCGCTGGAACCTCGGAGTCCTCTACCACCTGCCCGAGGCCCGCAGCGCGCGCTTCGCCCGTTTCCTCGCAGACCGGCAGGAGCTGCGCAACCTGTACCGGGAGCTGGGAGCGGCACTGTCCCCCGGCGACCCTGCAGTCGCGTCAGGAGCCGATCGGGGCGACCTTGCCTTCCGCCTTGTCGAATCCCTGATCAGTCTTCGGGCAGACGGAATGGCAACATCCGGCTCGCCGCTGCAGGCGGCTGATGCCGGACTTATCCTCTGCGGGCTTGGCAAGGAGCTGGCCGCCATCCGCGAGCAAAGCGCGGTAATCATCAAAAGCCTCGGCTGCCATACGTTGTGCACCTCAGGCGGCTGACGGTGTCCATGGTGCCTGTGTTCAGGTTGCTCAGCTAGGCTCGGAACATGACGCGTGAGAACATCAGGACCCCCGACGGCGGCACGCTGGAGCTCTTCTCCACAGGCGGGGAATTCGCTTCCGCCGGCTCGGGCGTTGTTAATGTCCCGCCTTCCATGGTGACCGCCGCGGACTATACAAAGTTCGCGCAGAAGCTCAGCGCAGCGCTGGGCCGTCCGGTCCACACGTTCAACAGGCGGGGCCGGGGCTCCTCGTCGCCGCAGCCGGAGGACTACACCCTTGATGTGGACATCCGCGACCTGGCTACGGTCATGAAGCACACGTCCAGCACGGACGTGTTCGGCCACAGCTTCGGCGGCGCCGTCGCCCTTCACGCCGCCCGCACACTCCCGGTGGAACGGCTCGCTGTCTATGACCCCGCCGTCTCCGTGAACCACAGCGTCAAGGCGGACTGGACCGCCGAGTACGAGCGCGCCGCCGCTGCTGGGGATGACGACCGCGCCCTCGCCGTCCTGCAGCGCGGCCTTGAAGCCGGCGGTGCCTTCTCATCCCGCATGCCGCTTTCCATGCTGACGCTGGCCAACAAGCTGACGGCCGGAACATCTGAGGGTAAGCAACAGCGCGAGATGATGAGGACCGGCGTCCGGGAAATCAAGGCGATCATCGCCGCGGACATGCCGGCAGAGCCGTTCCTGGAACTGCCGCTGGAGACGCTGATTGTTGTGGGCGAGAAGAGCCCGGCCTACTTCGGGGTGGCCTGCGGCCAGATCCACGACGTCCTCTCAGGCTCCAGCTACACCATCCTGCCCGGCTACGGCCACGACGGTGTCATCAAAGCCCCGGACCGGCTGATCAAGGAACTCGCGGACTTCTACGCCGGCTGACCCAGGTAAGTAGCGCTAATTGTCGTTTTGGCCGGTCAAAACGACACTTAGCGCTACCTGGTTGGGTCAGTGGCCGGGAGCGTGGCCCGGGCCGGCACCTTCGGTCTTGCGCATCATCGCTGAAAGTACGACGGCGGCGAGGGCTATGACGGTAGCCGTCAGGAAGGCGGCGCTCATCCCGGCGACGAGTCCCGACGTCGCGGAAACGACCGCGAAGATGGACACCAGCAGGGCGGTGCCCGCGGCGCCGGCCACCTGCTGCGTGGTGCTCATGATCGCGGACCCGTGCGAGTAGAGGTGCGGCGGAAGCGGGTTCAGTCCGGTGGTGAATGCCGGAGTGAAGAGCAATGCCAAACCGAAACTCAGCCCCACGTGAAGGGTGACGATCCACGCCACGGACGTGCCGGCGTCGAGCATTGAGAACTGCCAGAGGGCCAGCACCATGAGGATGGAGCCGGTGATGGTGAGCGGCAGCGGCCCTACCTTGTCGAACAGCCGGCCGATGACCGGTCCCAACAGGCCCATCGCCAGGCCGCCGGGGAGCAGCGCCAGGCCGGTCTCCAGGGAGCCCAGGCCGCGAATCTCCTGCAGGTACAGGGGCAGCAGGATGACGCCGCCGAACAGCGCCATCATAGCCACCACCATCAGCAGGACCGAAACGGTGAACATGCGGAATTTGAAGGCGCGCAGGTCCAGCAGCGGGGCTTCGGCCTTCTGCAGGCGCACCTGGCGAAGGACAAATGCCGTGAGGCCGACGACGCCGATAACCAGTGCGGTGATTGCGACGGCGCCCGGCCCAGCCTGGCCGCCGTGGCCGCCGCCGATTTGGCTCAGTCCATAAACCAGTCCACCGAATGCCGGGACGGTGAGGACGACGGAAAGTGCGTCCAGCTTCGTCTTCTCCACCTCGCCGATGTTGGTTAGGTACTTGGCACCAATGGCAAGGGCGGCGAGGGCCACGGGGAGGACGAACACAAACATAAAGCGCCAGGTGAAGTGCTCAAGGATCAGTCCGGAAACAGTGGGGCCCATGGCCGGGGCCACCGAGATTGCGATGCTGACGTTGCCCATCACGGCGCCGCGCTTGGCCAGCGGAACCAGGGTCAGAATGGTGGTCATCAGCAGCGGCAGCATGATGGCCGTACCGCCGGCCTGAACGATCCGGGCCAGCAGGAGCAGCTCGAAGCCGGGGGCTACTGCCGCGAGCGCGGTACCGCCGGCGAAAAGGCCCATGGCCAGCATGAACACAGCCCGGGTGGACAGGCTCTGCAGGATGAATCCGGTGGTGGGGATAACCACGGCCATGGTGAGCATAAAGCCAGTGGAGAGCCACTGGACGGTGGGCGCGTCCACCTGGAGTTCCACCATGAGCCGCTGCAGGGCGACATTCATGATGGTCTCGTTGAGGATCACCACAAACGTCGCCACCAACAGCGTGCTGATGATGGTCACCGATTCGCGGGACATCTTCTCCGGTGCGGCGGGCTTGGTTCCTGCAGCTTTAACGGACTGGCCGCTGGCGTTCGGAGAAACTTCGGTAGACATGCGTGTTCCCTCAGGGAGTTGTGGAAGTGGTGCGCGATCAGTGTCGCTGCAGACTCCAACACTCTACCGCTTGGAGTAATTCCTCCCCGCGGAATTTTTCTTTAACCCTGAGGGAACAGTGGGGATTCGAAAAGGGCGGCCGGCTGACCGATCAGGTCCGCGGGAACGCCACCCGCACCGGTGGTCAGACGGTCTGGCCGGCGTGCTGGCCCTCCGAAATTTCCTCCACCAGCTTGCCGTTGAAGGCCGGGAGGTCATCCGGGTTGCGGCTGGTGACCAAGCCCTGGTCCACCACCACTTCCTCATCCGTCCAGTTGGCGCCTGCGTTCTTCAGGTCCGTTTGGAGAGTGTGGTAGGACGTGAGGTTCCGCCCGCGCACCACTCCTGCCTCAATGAGCAGCCACGGTCCGTGGCAGATGGAAGCAACGGGCTTGTGCTGTTCGAAAAAACTTCGGGTGAAGCTCTGGGCGTCCTTGTCCACGCGGAGGTGGTCCGCGTTAACCACGCCGCCGGGAAGGACAAGGGCGTCGAAGTCGGAGGCGTCCGCCTCGGCGACTGTTAGGTCGACGTCGAACGTGTCGCCCTTTTCCGTCCCTTTGTAGCCCTGCAGCTTTCCGCTCTTCGGGGCCACCAGGAGGGGTTGCCCGCCGGCGTCCTTGACTGCCTGCCAGGGGCTGGTGAGTTCAATCTGTTCGACGCCGTCCGTCAACAGGAACGCGACCTTCTTGCCTGCGATGCTCTGCTCTGACATTGTTCCTCCTCTACTGAGGCGGGCCCGGAACTTGTGGGCACCGGACCTCGCCTCGGAAGTTATTGCCTGACGGCTCCAGCCTAGGAACACCGAAAGTGATAAGCAAGCTGAGCATTTTCGTCCCACCGAGCGCCTTACTTCACGGAACCTGCCGTCAGCCCGCCAACAATGAACTTCTGCAGATAGAGGAACAGGATGAGCACCGGCAGCGCAATCATCACGGACCCGGCGGCGAAGACGCCCAGGTTGTTGCTGCGGTCCCCGGCAATGATGCCGAACATTCCCACGGCAAGGGTCTTGACGCTGTTGTCCGTCAGGAAGATGCTCGCCAGGATGTATTCGCCGATCACCGACACAAAGACCAGCAGTCCGGTCACCGCCAGGACCGGCCGGATCAGCGGCAGGATCACGCTGGTGAAGGTTCTGAAGTGCCCGGCGCCGTCAATCCTGGCCGCCTCGTCGAGCTCATGCGGAATAGAGTCGAAGAAGCCCTTGATCAGCCAGACCTGGCCAAGCGCCCCGCCCATCAGCACCAGCCCATAGCCGGCGAGGGTGTTCAGGCCGATGGCCGGCACAACCTTACCGAAGTTCGCGATCATCAGGAACAACGCCACGATGGCAAGGAACTGCGGGAACATCTGGACCAGGAGCAGCGTCAGCAGGCCGCCGCGCCGTCCGTAGAAGCGGAAGCGGGAGAAGGCGTAGGCCGCGAGGGTACTGAGCAGCACCTGCGCGGCGGACACCACCGTGCACAGGAGCAGGGTGTTCAGGTACCAGGTTCCGAACGGCCCTTTGGAACCTCCCAGGAGGGTTTCGAAATTCACCAGGCTGAAGGTGCTGGGGATGATCTCGGTGGTGGCCACGCTTCCCAGCGGGTTGAACGCCGCGGAGATGATGTACAGCACAGGGAACCCGGCGAATGCGACGCCGATGAGCCCTGCCGCGTGGCGCCAGCCGACTTCCCGCCACCAGCGCCTGCCGCGGGGCATCTCGAGCCCGTCCTTCCGGACGCGCATAGCCGCCCGGCGGGCCGGCGCGGGGGTTTCTGCCGGAGCATCGGTAAGCAGGTTTGTCATCGGACATCCTCCAGGGCTTTGGTGTAGCGGAACTGGATGCCTGCAAGCACCGCGGTGACAATGAACAGGACAACGGATATTGCCGAGGCAAAGCCGAATTCGGCACCGGCACCACCGAACGCGATGCGGTAGGCGCCGCTGATCAGGATGTCAGTTGCTCCGATCTGGCCGCCGCCGGCAGGGAAGGGGCCGCCGCCGGTGACCAGCTGGATCACGTTGAAGTTGTTGAAGTTGAAGGCGAAGGAGGACACCAGCAGGGGCGCCACGGCAACCAGCAGCAGCGGAAACTGGACCCTGGTGAAAGTTGTCCAGGAGCTGGCGCCGTCAATTTTGGCGGCCTCGGCAATATCCTGCGGCAGCGCCTGCAGCGCTCCAGTGGCGATCAGGAACATGTAGGGGAAGCCCACCCAGAGATTGGTCAGCAGGACGGCCACCTTCGCCAGGACAGGGTTCCCCAGCCAGTCGATCTTCGCCCCGCCCAGCATGGAGTTGATAAGGCCGAAGTCCTTGTTGTAGAAGCTCTGCCACACGATGAACGAAATGAACACCGGGATGGCGTAGGGAATGATGGTCACGGCCCGGTAGAGCTTGAGTCCGCGAACGCGGGGATCATTGAGGGCGGCAGCCAGGAGGAGTCCGACGACGAACGTGGTCCCCACCGAGCCCACCGCGAACACCAGTGTCCACACGAAGGATCCGAGCAGGGCGTCGCGAACCTGGGGGTCCGTAAACAGCCGCTCATAGTTGGCGAAGCCGACGTTCCGCTCCCAGCTCTGGTCGAAACCTTTCGAACCATTGGCGTCGGCAAAGTATTCACGGTCGCCGAACTCCTGGACGGTGAAGACCTTTCCGGTGACCGAATCAGTAATGCTGTCCGTCCCGGCGTCGTATTTCAGCGTCTGCACGCCTTCAAAGGCGCGGTTGATGCCTTGCGCCCGGATGGCTCCCTTGTCCGTGGGAACGGCCAGGCCGCTGATCCTGGTGCCCGCGGCATTGATTTCCTTGCCGGTGAGGATCTGGTAGCCCGCCGCGCCGCGGACGTAGCCGTTTGTTACGGTCACATCGCTGCCGGCCAGCGGCCGGAGGCCCTCTTCATCACCCGCAAAGACGTCGTTTGACGGCGTTTCCACGAGGAAGAAGGTGAAGGGTCCGTCAGTAACGGAGCCTTTCGTACCCACGGCGAGGTTGTACGTCCGGGATTCGGGCAGCTGCGTGACCGAATTGCGGACAATGGTGGAAATCGCGTCTTCCTTGGAACCCCGGGTTCCGTCTCCTGAGTTGGTGAAGGAGAGCTGGATGGTGGACAGGATGGGCAGCAGGACGAAGACGGTCAGCAGCAGGGTGCCGGGAAGGAGGTACTTCAGCGGCACCATGCGCTTGGTGGAGTAGACGGCCAGCAGTCCGGCCGCACCGGCCCAGAGGCCGGTCAACATGCCCCATTCGCCTCCGGCGAGGAGCAGCGGCGTGAGGGAGACGGCGGCGCCGAGCACGGCGCCCAGCCCGAGGATCTTGGCCAGCAGGGCGGGGACCGACGCGGTGGAGCCCAGCGACAGTCCGGGCCCCACCGCCTGCCCCGAAGGTTTCTTGAATCGGGTGGTCATCGGGATGTTACTTCAACGCACCGGCGATGGTTTGGCCGGCCTGCGTCATCGTGGCCGCGGGGTCGGCACCGCCGGCGATGGCGGCTTCGGCCTGGCCCAGCGGGGCCCAGACGGCGGCCATCTGCGGCAGCGACGGCATGGGGATGCCGGCAGCCGCGGCGTCAGCAGCGATCTTGGTTTCCGGGGTGGTCTGCGCTACTTCGTCCACCAGGGAAGCGATCGCCGGCGGGATGCGGACTGCCTCGTACAGCGCGCGCTGGGTTTCCTTCTGCGATGCCGCGGTCTGGACGAAGGTTTCTGCGAAGGACTTGTTCTTACCCTTGGAAGCGACGTAGAACGACTGCACGCCGGTGAAGGGCTGGGCAGGCTTCATGCCGGCGAAGCCGGGGACGGGGCTAAGGCCGTAGTCAATGCCGGCCTTCTTGACATCGCCCAGTGCCCACGGCCCGTTGACCATGAAGGCGGTCTTGCCCTGGTTGAACAGGGCAATGGCGTTGTCCGCGCTGACGGAGGTGCTGAGGACCTTGGAGCCCTTTTCGCCCAGTTCGGAGATCTTCCGGGCAGCGGCGATGGAGCCTTCCTTGCCAACGCCGAGGTCGGCGGTGTCGAAGCTGCCGTCTGCCTTCTTGCCGAACAGGTATCCGCCGGCGGAGGAGTACAGGGGCTGCATGAAGTAGGCGTCGCCCTTCGGCCCGACCTGGAGGTTCAGTGCACGCTCTGCCTTGCCGGCAGCAACGGCAGCGTCACCGGCAGCGAGGAGCTCTTCGAACGAGGCCGGGGCATCGGGGGCAAGGGCCTTGTTGCGGATGAGGATCAGCGATTCCACCGAGGCGGGCATCCCATAAGTCTGGCCGTTGTACGTTACGGCGTCCGTTGCAACGGGCAGGAACGCGGCCTTCTGCTCGGCCGTGATCTGGACCGGGTCAATGGCCCCGTTCTGGACCAGGTTGCCGATCCAGTCGTGGGCGCCCATAACGATGTCCGGGCCGTTGCCGGAAGCGTTGGCGGTCACGAAGTTGGTCTGCAGTTCGGTGGCGACGGTCTGCACTTCCACCGTGATGCCGTTCTCTTCGCCGAATTTGTCCGCGATGGGCTGCAGTGCCTGGACCACCGGGCCGTTGGCCCAAATGACGAGGTCTGCCTCCCCCCGGACGGGAGGACCAGCCGCCGGGGCTTCGCCGGTGGCAGCGGCAGCGGGGGCTGCCGCTGCACTTTCGGATGCTGCGCCTGCGGCATTTCCTGACGGCGCCTGCCCGCCGGAGCAGCCGGCCGCCAGGAGCATTACGGAGACGGCCGCCGCCGTCGTTATGGATAGCCGCGCTTTTCGGGCCAAGGGCGTGACGAGAGTTGTGCGCACCAGTGCGCCTCCTTCATGAATTGGGCAAATGCCCGGTGTGGAAACCGCGGCCAGGGGATATGGGCGGCGATGTGCCGATCCGGGCGCGGTGAGACAAGTCACAACTGTAAGCGATTCCAAACGCTTCGTCCATATCCAAACTAAAGTTACCTATTCCGTGCCGTTACTGGGTGGAAGCTGTTCCATTTTTCCTTGAAGCAGCGCTACGATGTCCCGATGACGAACACTCTTATCCCTGTAGAACCCGACGTCACCGCCGCCCGCCTGGTGCCCGTCCACCCGGCTGACGAGGGCTCGGAGTGGTGGCGGTCCTCGGTGATCTACCAGATTTACCCCCGCTCGTTCCGGGACCTGAACGGCGACGGCGAAGGAGACCTTCCCGGCATCACGGCGGAGCTTCACCAGCTGGCCGCCCTCGACGTCGACGCCGTCTGGCTGTCCCCGTTCTACGTCTCGCCGCAGCGGGACGGCGGTTACGACGTCACCGATTACTGCGACGTTGATCCCGTGTTCGGCACCCTCGGCGATTTTGACGCCCTGGTTGCCCGGGCGGATTCCCTGGGCATCCGGGTCATCATCGACCTCGTGCCAAACCACTGCTCCTCGGACCACGCGCTGTTCCAGGCCGCACTGGCTGCAGGACCGGGAAGCCCTGAGCGGGGCATGTTCGTTTTCCGGGACGGCCGCGGCGAGAACAGCGAACTGCCGCCCAACAACTGGCAGTCCCACTTCGGCGGACCGGCCTGGACCCGGATCACGGAGCCGTCCGGCGAGCCGGGCCAGTGGTACGTGCACCTTTTCGATTCCTCCCAGCCCGACTTCAACTGGGACAACCCGGCCGTGCATGCCGAATTTGAGCGCATCCTCCGGTTCTGGCTCAGCCGTGGCGTAGCCGGCTTCCGGGTGGATGTGGCCCACGCCCTGGTCAAGGCAGACGGCCTGCCGGACTGGCACGGTCGGCCCGACGGCGGCAGCACCGATGACTTCCCGGGCCACCTTGCGCCGATGTTCGGCCAGCCGGAAATCCACGACATCTACCGGCGGTGGCGCGAGGTCCTTGCCGAGTTCGACGGCGAACGCATCCTCTGTGCCGAAGCAAGCATTGATCCGCTGTCCCGGCTGACCAACTGGGTCCTGCCGGACCAGATGCACCAGGCCTTCAACTTCGCCTACCTTGGCACGCCGTGGGATCCCGCCAGGCTGCGCGCGGTGATTGAAAGCTCACTGCGGATGTTCGATTCGGTAGGCGCGCCAACCACGTGGGTGCTTTCAAACCACGACGTCGTCCGGCACGCCACGCGCTTTGGCATAACCGGGCCTTCGGCCCGTCCCGGTGACGGCCTCGGCGCGGAAGACGTCCAGCCGGACGCGGAGCTCGGCCTGCGGCGTGCGGTAGCGGCATCGATGCTTATGCTTGCGCTGCCTGGCGGTGTCTACCTGTACCAGGGTGAGGAGCTGGGCCTGCCGGACCACACCACCATGGACCACACGTTCCGCCAGGACCCGTCGTTCCGGCGGACCGCCGGCGAACGCATTGGCCGCGACGGCTGCCGGGTACCCCTGCCGTGGGAGGCGGCCGCGCCGGCTTTTGGCTTCAACAACACTGGCGAGTCCTGGTTACCGCAGCCTGAGAACTGGTCAGCGCTGTCCCGGGATGTGCAGCGGCAGGACGAATCGTCCGCCCTGTCCCTGTACACCCGCGCACTGGGGCTTCGCCGTGCCCTGAGGCTCGGCGCCGGCTCGCTGGCGTGGCTTGACGGTCTGGCCTCCGCGGACTGCATCGCCTTCGTCAACAACGGTGTCCTGGTGATGATGAACATGGGCGCCGAACCGGTTGACCTGCCCCGCCTGGAGGTCCTGCTTAGCACGGACGGGGACGCTGCCGGCCAGCGTAAGCTGGGTCCTGCACAGTGCATTTGGCTGCGTATGTAGCCAAGGGGGAATCAGAGGGTCAGTGGCAGGAATCAGGGACGTAGCGCGCTTGGCGGGAGTTTCGCAGGCGACGGCGTCGCGTGCGTTGAGCGGTAAGGGCAGTGTTTCCAGCCGGGCCAGGCAGGCAGTGACCGAGGCAGCCAATGAGCTTGGCTTCGTTATGTCCTACCACGCTTCCAGCCTGGCGAGCGGGCGCAGCCACAACATCGGAGTGGTCCTGCCCTACGTCAACCGGTGGTACTTCGCCACGCTGCTGGAAGGCGCCAATTCAGCCCTGATGGACGCCGGCTACGATCTCACCCTCTACGACTTCCAGGGCGACCGGTACCGGGAGTCGGTGCTGGGGGACTTCCTCCTGCGCAAACGGCTCGACGGCGTCCTGGCGGTCTCGCTGCAGCTGAACGCCCACGAGACCGAACAGATCCTCGCTGCCGGAATCCCGGTGGTGGGGGTAGGCGGCCCGCTTCCGGGGATTCCCACCCTCCGAATCGACGACGTGGAGGTGGGCCGTCGCGCAACGGCCCACCTGATCAGCCTTGGCCACACGCGGGTAGCCCACCTCGGCGGAGAGCACGAATATGGCAGGAATTTCGAAATCTCCAGCGGCCGTCGTGCCGGGTATGAGGAAGCCATGGCAGCGGCGGACTTGCCTGTTCGCGAGGCGTGGTGCCTGATCTCCGACTACTCGGCGAACGATGCCTACAGGGCGACAAAGCAGCTGCTGGCGGATGCAGAGGAACGGCCCACCGCGATCTTCTGCGCCTCCGACGAAATGGCCTTCGGTGCAATGCTGGCGGCCCGCGACCTCGGGCTGCGGATCCCCGACGAGCTGTCCGTCATTGGGGTGGACGGCCACGAGATGGGCGAAATCCTGGGCCTGACCACCATCGACCAGTTTCCCCGCGACCAGGGAATGCGGGCGGTGGAGCGCCTGCTGGCATTGGTGCAGGACGACGCGGAGGCTGCCGGGCCGGCCGACGAGCTGACGCAGACCCGGCTGGTGGTGCGGTCCAGCACTTCTGCTCCCCGGACCCCCGACCGGCAGACCCGCGCCTGACGGAGCGGGTCAACTTGATGGCTGGCCGCCCTTAGCCGACGGCGCAGATCCGCACGGCAACGAACTGGCGGCCAGGCAGCTCCCCCCTTCCCCGCCCTTGGCCCACCACAGGACGTCCCCTGGATGCATGTACGTTCCTGGCAGTTGTGGATGGACAGCAGGTGTCCCGAGGGGTCGTTGGCCTGGTCGACGACTCCGAGCTGGACAGCGTCATCGCCAAGATGCTCAAGCTGGAAGCAGTGCAGCGCTAAATTACCGGGATAGCGATGCGCCCGGTGGTTGGGCTTACCAGGAACGGTGTTTCCGCAAACCCAACTACCGGGATTTCTCGGCTCAAACTTCGCCAGTCAGCCCCGGTGGTGCTCGATCAGCCAGCCCGCCATCTGCTGCGCACGCTTGTTGGCCTGCATGTCACCCTCAGTGGCTGAAATAATCGACCCCTTCATGAGGATGTGCCAGGACCGGGCAAACTCCTCCGGGCGGGCCAACCCTGCTTCTTCAGCCAGGACCTGCACATGCCCGCGGATCTTTGCGAGGTAATCGATACTCGCCTGGCCCAGCGGATGGGCCGGCCCCATTTCCAGCAGAACGTTGATGAAGGAACAGGCTTCGAAATCCTCGCGCAGGAACCAGTCCCCAAAGACGTCGAAAATGGCCAACAACTGCTCGGCGGGCGTGCTTCCCCGGCGGCGTGCCTCCGAGACAATCGCATCCACGGTCCATTGCTTGTCCCGCTGTTCAAGGAAGGCAAGGACCAGTGAGTCCTTTGACGGGAAGTGCCGGTAGAAGGTTGCCTTGGCCACCCCCGACCGCTCAATCAACTCATTTACCCCAACGTCCCGCACACCCCGCCGCGAGAAAAGCTCATAGGCCACGGTCATGATCCTGGCAACGGATTTAGCGGTGGTGGTCTCTTGTACGGGCGCTTCGCTAACCATGGGTGAAGGAGCCACCGCGGAAGGCGTGGCTGGCGGTACGTGATCCGCCGCCCCGGACGGGGAAAGCTCCGCTTCTGGGTCCATAACATCTCCAGTTTACCGCCCGCGGGGAAGACAGACCGGTCTGCCCCCTGTAAAGTTTCCTTCAGCGCAGTGCTTTACGACGCCGTAGAGGCCCCGGCCACTTCGGACTGGTGCAAGGAGGCCCCTAATGTCAGCAGAGCGGATGTTCCAGAGCGTGCCCTCGGACCCGGACCCCTGGATGGCCAGCGATACGCCGGCCGAGATCCGCCAGTTCGCCATTGAGTCACTCCGGTGGCAGGCCCAGGAAATCATCGAAGAACTTCTCTGCAGGGAAGAACCCGGCGAAGAGCTGGCACGGGCAAGGCTCCGACGCTGCGTCGCCAGCAATCCGGGCAAGCCGGAGCGGGCGCTCCTTGAACAGTTGTTGGTCAACCGGGAATTGCCAGGCATCTAGCTTCCAGGCCGGCGGGCCAGTCCGCTGGGCCAACCCGCGGGGCGCAAGGAGCCCAGCTACGAGCTCAACGGCACGTTGTCGATCAACCGCACCGGTCCCACTTTGGCCGCGATGAGCGCGAGGGCCTCGCCTCGGAACGGTGTCTCGCGGCAGTTCTCCGCCAGCGGTTCCAAGGTGGTCGGGTGAACAACATCGAAGTAGTCCAAACCCACCAGCGGCTGGGACTCCACCATCGCCTGCGCCGACTCGAGATCCAGCGGCTCCCGGGCCTTCGCCCGCTCCTCAAGCAGCCGCAGTGCGCGGAACAGCACCAGCGCCGCCTCGCGCTCTTCCCCGGACAGGAAGCGGTTGCGGCTGGACAGCGCCAGCCCGTCGACGGCACGTACAGTCGGCACTGCCACGATTTCCACCGGGAAGTTCAGGTCAGAGACCATCCGCCGGACCAGCGCCAACTGCTGGGCGTCCTTCTGCCCGAAGTAGGCACGGTAGGCGGGCAGGCCTGCCACCGCCACGCCGGAAGCGGGCAGCCCTGCCCCCGGGATTCCGTAGTGCAGCATCTTGGCCACTACCGTGAGGGCGCCGTCGAAGTGGCCCGGCCGTGAAGCACCCTCCCACTTCTCCCCAAGAACTCCTGAGGTGATGCGCACCAGCGGCGTGCCGCCCGGGTACACCTCGTCCACCGACGGGGCAAAGGCCAGGTCCACTCCCTGCTCTTCAAGAAGCCCAAGGTCGGCGTCGAGCGTCCGCGGGTAGCGGTCCAGGTCCGTGGCGTCGCCGAACTGCAGCGGGTTGACGAAGATGGTGGCCACCACAACATCGTTCTGCTCGACGGCGGTCCGGGCCAAGGCGGCATGCCCCTGGTGCAGCGCACCCATGGTGGGCACCAGCCCCTGGGACGTCCCGCGCTTGGACGCCATGAGCCGGGCGCTCTCCGCGTGCAGATCGGCAACAGTAGCGACTAGTTTGATGGGCATTCTCAGTCTTCCTCCGGTTCCAAGGCCTTGCGCAACTCCCGCAGCTGGTCAGGTTTCAGCAGCCCGCGCCCCTCGGCGCGCAGGGCCGTGGCCCGCGCCATCGCCAGGTAAGCCGCGAGCACATCCCCCTGCCCGCCGCCGTCGAACTCCCGCAACGCCTCGGCGTGCGCTTTCACCGTTCCCGTGTCGCCGCGGGCTACCGGGCCGGTGAGGGCGGACTCCCCGGAGGCCAGCGCGTTCTCCAGAGTTGCCCGCAACAGCGGACCCAGCATTCGCTCCGGCGCCTCCACTCCCACCTCAGCCAGCAGCTCAGAAGCCTGCGCCACAAGGGTGGCGAGATGGTTGGAACCGTGCGCCAGGGCCGCGTGGTACAGCGTCCTGTCCGCCTCGGCAATGGCCACCGGCTCCGCGCCCATTTCCACTACCAACGCCTGCGCGATGGGCAACATGGCGGCATCCGCGGTGACGCCGAAGGTGCAGTCCAGCAGGCGGGTCAGGTCAAGGCTCATCCCGGTGAAGGTCATGGCCGGATGCAGGGCCAGCGGGACGGCCCCCGCAGCCCGCACCGGATGCAGGACCCCCACCCCGAACCGGCCCGACGTGTGGGCGACCAGTTGGCCGGGCTGCCACGCACCCAGTTTCGCGAGGCCGTCCACGAGGTCCGGCAGGGCGTCGTCGGGCACTGCCAGCAGCACCAGCTCGGCACGCTCCACGATGTCCTGGACTTCCAGGATGGGAACCCCGGGAAGCAGCGTTTCCGCGCGTTCACGGCTTGCTTCGGAAACCGCTGAGACACCGACGACGGCGTGTTCGGCCGCGCGCAGGGCGGCGCCCAACACCGCGCCCACCTTTCCTGCGCCCACGATTCCGACGCCGAGGCGTCCGGGTTTAGCCATGCTGCGGGCCTTCCTGGGTTGGGACTGGGGTTTCGGCAGGCTTGGACTCGGCAGGGCGGGTTTCGGCGGGCTGGGTTACCGGTTCAACCCCCGGAGCTACCTGCCGAAGCCACTGCTCAGTGGTCTGCCGCTTGCGCGCCAACCGGGCGCGGGCGGATTGTCTGTCAAAGAGCGCCATCGCCTGCCCCACGTCTGCCTGCCGAAGGCGCGGCGTGACCGGGCCGGCGGTGGTGTGCAGCAGCAGGTCGGCTACCCCGAACCGGCGCGCCAGCGGGCCCTGGTGCAATGCCATGGACTGGGTCCGCTGGTGCGGCACCACCACGAGTTCCCGCCACCAGCGGCCTGAGCGGATCAGCAGCGCGGTGTCCGTGGCCGTGAATCCGTTCCGGCGCCATCCCAGCGGGGCCAGGAGGCGGGCGCTGCGCGGAGTGGTGACGAAGCCGCCGTCGGAATCCAGCCCGTGGAGCCCGGCACCGAACACCACGGCGGGCTGCGGCGTGCCGGGGTCCGGAAGCACCAGGGCGAGGATCGACATCACATCATCGAGCCTGCCCACCGGCAGGAGGGTGGTCCGGCCGGAGCCCTCGCCGGCGCTTTCAATGATGCCGTAGCCAGCCACGTTGACCTGGATCCGGTACCAGCCAAGCGCCCGCCAGAGCGGCGGCTGGATAACTTTCAAAGCCTGGATCCGGCCCGGCGGAAGTGTCTGGGCCTGGGTGTCCAGCAGTCCGTAGCGCAGCCGAATGCCATCCGGCGAGATGGCCGCCGTGAAGTTGTACCCCTTGTTGAACAACCCCCAATAGCTGGCTGCCAGGCCGAGGGCAGCCGGGATCAGGTAGAAGTAGAACGCTGCATTGCCCGTGACGGCCGTCAGAAAGACGGACGCCGCGGCGCCCAGCACCACAATGACGCTCTGCTCGCTGAGCAGCAGCGAACCGACAAGGCGCGACGGCGGCACGGACAGTACCGGAAACTCCGGCGCCTCGGGTGCAGGCTCTTCCGGGCGGGATGGGTCAAGGGTCACCCCGGCTGCCCTGGCCAGGATGGTGGCCCGGAGCTGGCGGGCGTCGTCCATCTTCAGGTAGGCGAGCCGGACGGCGGACTCCCCCGCGTCGGCCACCTCGAATTTGAGCTCGGCCAGGCCGAAGATCCGGGCCAGCAGGGGCTGCACAATGTCGATGGCCTGGACGCGGTCCAGCCGCGCCTGGCGCTGCTGCCGGAAAATGAAGCCGGTGTTGACCCGGACGTAGCCACCAGACACCTGGTACTTGGTGAAGTACCAGGTGAGGATAAAGCCCAGCACCGCGATGAGCAGCATCACTGCTCCTCCAGCCAGCAGGAACGGTGCGCGGCCGGCGAATTCACCCTCAAGAATCGGCCTGCCCTGCAGCGCCCGCTCAAAAACGTCCCGGCCGACGAAAAAGCCGATGGCGGCAAGGGCCACCCAGCCACGCACGAAGGGAGACGCCGGGTGCACCCGCAGCCATTCGCCGTCGGCCGCGGTGCCGGACAATGGGTGCGGCGCGGCACTTTCGGAGGCAGGGACGGTGGCAGGGCCCCCCGGCTCCGGGCGCGGCCCCTCTGCCGTCACAGTCCTGCCAGCCGGGCTTCGCCCCGGGCAGCGAGCTGCTCGCGCAGCCGCGCGCCCTCTTCCGCGGGCAGCCCGGGGATCTGGGCGTTCGTTCCCGGCGAGGCGGTGTGCAGCTTCAGCGTGCACAGGCCAAGTCCGCGTTCCACAGGCCCTACTCCGATGTCCACGTACTGCATCCGGCCATAGGGTACGGCCATGGTGCGCTGGAAGAAGATGCCGGTCCTGACCAGCAGGTCATCGTCCCGTTCGGCATACCCGATGGCCCGCACCTGGCGCGGGATGAGCACCAGCCGCCAGATGGCGAGGACGAATGCCACGGACGGGACGGTGACGGCCAGCCACAGCGGCGGCCAGGCCCAGACGTCCATGAGGACCAACACCAGGGGCAGGGACAGGAGGAGGACGGTGATGAGGTTCGCCAGCGCCCACTGCACCAGCCGGACAGTGACGTATTTGGGTGACACCCGCTGCCAGACGATTCCCGGCGGGTCAATCGCCTCGGTATGCATATTCGCCTTCCCCAGCGGCTTCTCCGCGTACCGCGCGGCCCGGTTTGCCGTCTGTACCGTTGGTGTCGCCGTCCTCCGGCGGGATCCTGCAGAACCGTTCAACCAGCAGTCCCACCACGATCATCACCAATCCGCCGCCGGCCATCGCCAGCGCCAGCCAGGTGATCCCCTGGTTGCTGCGCAGGCTCCAGATCCGCAGCTGGTCCAGGAAGATCCCCACATGCCAGCCGAGCAGGACCGTGCCGGCATAGGCGCAGGCCTGGGCCAGCACCAGCGTCCGGGCTGCGAGGAGCGGATCGAGCACCTTTTTCTTTTGCGTGCTGTTGGGCTTGTTGCTGTTGCGCCACCGCAGGACCCGGATGCCCAGGATCAGGGTGATGGCAACAATAACGCCCATGGTGGCCAGCGCGGTAAGAGGCAGGACCGGAGTGGCCATGCTGTAGCGGCTGGTCACCACGGTAGCCGACCAGCCGGCCACGGCCAGGATGAAGCCGATGAGCAGGAGCCGCAGCGGATTGATGGGTTTCATCGGTCCTCCACCGCCCCCGCGGTGGGCAGGCCGTCAAAGTCGCCGAAGCCGTCGAACGGGGCGAGGTCGCCAAAATCCTCCGCCCGCGCAGCCAGAGTGCTGATGCGTTCGCCGTCCAGCATGGCAGCCGGCTCAATGAGCGACCAAGGGTAAAGAACGAAGGCACGGCTGGCGGCGCGTGGATGCGGCAGGGTCAGGACCGGATCATCGCTGCGGACGTCGCCGTAGGTGATGATGTCGACGTCGAGCGTCCGCGGCCCCCAGCGCACCTCGCGCACGCGGTGGTGCTTGTTTTCCACGGACTGGCAATGTTCCAGCAGCTCGTGCGGGGTCAGGTGGGTTTCCACCGTGATGACCATGTTCAGGAAGTCCGGCTGGCCGGGCGGTCCGCCGACGGCCTTGGTCTGGACAATGGGCGACACAGCGAGGAGGCGGATCTCCGGCGGGTCAACGAGGTCCGCAACCGCCTCGGTCAGTGTCTCGTTGCGTTCCCCCAGGTTGCTGCCCAGGGCCAACACCGCCTTGGAATAACCGGAGTTCATGGTCTTTCCCCCTGGACTGGGCTCTCCCCGTTGTTCCGGGCACGGTGGACGCTGACGGCCACGTCCCCGAAGGGCACCTCGATTGGCGCCTGTGGTTTGTGGACCGTGACGTCCACGGCCTGGAGCCGGAATTCACTCAGCAGGCTGTCCGCGATCCGGACGGCCAGCGCCTCTATCAGGTTCAGCGGCTCCCCCGATATCCATTCAGCAATACGCTGAGCCACCTCGCCGTAGTGCGCGGTGTCCCGGACATCATCGGATTCCGCCGCCTTGGCGAAGTCCAGGTAAAGCACCGCGTCCACAACAAAAGGCTGGCCCTCGCGGCGTTCAAAATCAAAGACGCCGTGATGGCCGACGGCGGTGACGCCGGTCAGCGTAATCCTGTCCATGGCTGGGCCTACTGGCTGGTTCTTGGGGCGGCCATGCGCGCGGCAACCTTGACGGCGTCCAGGCTTGGGCCGACGTCGTGCACGCGTACGGCCCAAGCGCCGCGGTAAGCGCTGATGGCAGTGATCGCCGCGGTGGCCGCATCCCGCTCCGGCGGGGCAGCGGATTTACCGGCCACCGTCAGCAGGGTGCCGAGGAACCGCTTGCGGGAGGCGCCCACGAGGATCCTGTGGCCCAGGCTTTCCAGCTGGTCCAGGTTCTGCAGGAGCTCCCAGTTCTGGGCGTCGTTCTTGGCGAACCCCAGGCCTGGATCGATGATGATCTGTTCCTGGCTGACCCCGGCGGCGTAGAGCTTGTCCCGCACCCCGGCCAGTTCAGCCACCACTTCACCGGCAACGTCCTTGTACTCCGCCAGGGAGTTCATGGTGCGGGCGTCACCACGGCGGTGGGTGAGGATGTAGGGGGCCTTGGAGGACGCCACGAGCTCGGCCATTTCCGGTTCAATCGTGAGGCCGGAGACGTCGTTAATGATGGCAGCGCCGGCCTTAAGGGCGGCGGCTGCCGTGGAAGCGCGCACGGTGTCGATGCTGACGAGGGCACCGGCTTTCACGAGCGCCTCGATCACGGGGATCACGCGCTGTTGTTCTTCTTCCGGGCTGACGTCCTCTGCGCCGGGCCGGGTGGATTCCCCGCCGACATCGATGATGTCCGCGCCGGCGTAGAACATCCGGAGGCCGGCCGCTATGGCGGTGTCCGCCGTCGCATGCTTGCCGCCGTCGCTGAAGGAGTCCGGGGTGACGTTGACGATGCCCATCACGAGGGTGCGGCCAGTGGGCAGGTCTTCAAACCGGGCCACCGGCCGCGGTTTGCGCAGGATGGGCAGCGGAGAGGTTGCGGGGCCGGTTCCCGGCGCTGCAGCTAGTGAATCCATGGTCTGATGGTTACCTTCCGAGGATGAGGCTCATGGCTTCGGCACGGGTGGCCGGGTCATGAAGCTGCCCGCGGACCGCACTGGTGACGGTCTTTGCTCCGGGCTTGCGGATACCGCGCATGGACATGCACATGTGTTCGCATTCGACCACGACGATCGCGCCGCGGGGCTTGAGGTGGCTGACCATTGCTTCGACGATTTCCGTGGTGAGGCGCTCCTGCACCTGCGGCCGGCGGGCGTACATGTCCACTAGCCGGGCCAGCTTGCTCAGCCCGGTCACCTTGCCGTCGTGCGAGGGGATGTAGCCTACGTGGGCCACCCCGTGGAACGGCACCAAATGGTGCTCGCAGGTGGAATAGAACGGGATGTCCTTGACCAGGACGAGCTCCTCATGGTCAAGGTCAAAGGTGGTGGCGAGGATCTCGGCCGGGTCATGGTGCAGCCCGGCAAACATCTCGGCATAGGCCTTGCCCACCCGCTTGGGGGTGTCCACGAGGCCTGCGCGGTCCGGGTCCTCTCCGATGGCCAGGAGAATCTCACGGACCGCTGCCTCAATCCGGGGCCGGTCCACTTTCTGGTGTTTGGAGTGGTGGGCGCCGCCCTCCGCCAGGTGTACGGCGGAGGCGGGAACGTCGTCGTCGTCGAAGTGGGTCACGTTAGAAAGCTTAGCCGCGAAGGGCGTCAGGCCCCGAGTCGGGGATGCCTCCCGTGAACGGTGCATCCTCCGGGACTCCCTGCGGATGCGGCGGCTGGGCGTCCAGCGGCTCGTCCAGGCGGGCCTGCTTGGCTTCCTCCTGGGCCTCGCGCTCTGCCCTTTCCTGGCGCGATTCGACCGGGCCGGCGGTCTGGACCGGACGGGTTTCCTTGGACAGCCACACCTCGCGGAAGTCGCGCTTGCGGATGTCACGGAAGATGTCGGCGATCTCGGATTGGTTCAGCGTTTCGCGTTCCAGCAGTTCGAGTGCCAGGCGGTCCAGGACGTCCCTGTTCTCGATGAGGATGGCGTAGGCCTCGTCGTGGGCCTGGTCTATCAGCCGGCGTACTTCCTCGTCCACCACGTACGCGATCTGGTCCGAGTAGTTGCGCTCGTGCCCGGCGTCGCGGCCCAGGAACGGCTCGCCGCCGCCCTGGGCCAGGCGCACCGCGCCAACGCGTTCGCTCATGCCGTATTCGGTAACCATCTTTCGGGCGGTGCCGGTGGCTTTCTCAATGTCGTTGGAGGCGCCGGTGGAGGGATCGTGGAAGACGATTTCCTCGGC
>JBKJVX010000147.1:0-10989 GCA_046717065.1 Arthrobacter sp.
CATGCGGCGCGCGCCGTCGTCCGGGGGCTGGTGCTGGCCATGATGGAACAACCTGAGGTGCGAAGAATCCGCGCACAGTGGGACTGTGACGGCGATAACCTTTTGATCAATGTCCGGGATGACGGGAATGGGGCGCTTTCAGCGAATGCAGCCACCATTGGGCGTCTGGACCGTCGGGTGCAGGCGTTGTCGGGAATCATGCAGATGGACGTGATGCACGGGTGGGGCGCGGATGTCTCAGTGTCCCTGCCCTTGGATGCGCCGGTTGGACCGAAGGCAGATATCATCGGCTGGAACCTGGCTCCGCGGGAACTCGAAATCCTGCAGCACTTGGCTGCTGGACACCGAAACCGAACCATCGCCTCGGCCCTCACTATCAGCGAGAATACGGTCAAGTTTCACGTGCGAAACGTCTTCAGAAAGCTTGGAGTCGGCTCGCGGACAGAGGCTATTGCCCTGGCCCACAGTCACGGAATGCGCTGATCGTCAGGGCGCCGCTCATGCCCCTGCACAGGGGTCCGAGGGTGGCTCCCCCTCGGATGACCAGCAGCATAGCGACCATTTGTGCCAGCCGTCCACGATGGCGTCGAGAAAACTCCGAGGATAATAACGGTCAGAGGCGCCGTCTTGATTCCGCCGGGTCGACCTTCGTCCGCTCACAGGGTGATGAGGTTGAGGAGCTCGATAACCCCTTGTCGAGTCGGGCGGAGGTGTAGCCGGGCCCAGACTCGGAAAGCCTGGAGATTTGACGTCGAGGCCAGGACACTGGGAAATTAGGATGCACCCAAACCTGACGTCAGGCAGGCCGCCGCAACCTGTCAGAGTAGAGCGCGATCTCTACTTTGCTGACAGTGACTCGAAGAACTCATAGACCCAGACCGGACACCGTGACCTGCTAATCAGTCGACTTCGTCAGCTTGTGGGAACCGGTTCCGTCGCTACACAGTGCCCGGAGCATCACGAGCAGGATCAGTTAGGACTGTCCGGCGAGAAAAAGCGGCGAAAGGACTCGGGCACTTGCAATAAGCGTTCGTCCCGTGCCGCCCATTCTCACGCAACAGCCGTTTACCTCTCCGACGACCAAAAACCGGTTCGAACCAATAGGTTCCAAGCAACCTTGCCGACGGCCCAAGGTAGAGCGCACAGCTCCATGTGCTCCCTCCTTTTCTGCACGAGCTATCACCGCATCAACTCCTCACACCTCTGGCATCCAGGGTCATCAGCGTGAGAACAGCTCACGTCTGGTCATGTCGATACCGGACCTCGATCTTATGAACCATCGTGACCATCAAGATTTGCGAAGAGTGCGCGGGCGGCTTCGAGCCTTCCCGCAAAAGTCAGCGCTTCTGTTCAATCCGTTGCGGCAACCGGAAACGGGATCGTATACGTCGAACTGCCTGCCGTCCCGCTGTGGCGGTAGAGGCTGACGCTGGAGCCGTAGTTCCCACGGACGAGCTGAAGGCTGTTCAGCGTCAGCTCGAGACCAAGACAAAAATCTGCCAGCGCCGTGGCGAGATTCTCCAGTCCAAGCTCCGCTCCCAGTCTTTTGAGATCGATCGGCTTGAGGCCGAGAACTCCGAGCAGCGTCAAAGCAACAATGTCCTCCAGCTCGAAGTAGCCCGGCTGAAGCGTGCGCAACGGACCAACGTGCAGGACCTCGCGCATCTCGCAGCATGGCTGGTCTCGCTTGCGAACGCGAAAGGTGTCGCCCTGGACCCAGCAACGCTAGAAATCCTCAGCCGCCGCGGATGGCATCCATCCAAGCGCCAGGCAAGAGCGGCGCGGCCATGACGATGTCTATCGCTCGTCTCTCGGCACAATCAGGTCTGCGCTACCTGTTCAAAACCACCATGATGGATGACCTCACTACCACTCCCCCAGACGCCACCACCTACTACATGAAAGCCGGGACGCCTGAAGGCCGGTGGATCGGCAGCGGACTATCAGGCATCAACAGAGGTGCCGGCGGCGTCGTCACCGAGACAGACGCGAGAGCAGTGTTCGACTTGGCCGTACATCCGGACACCAGCACATGTCTGGGCCGCCCGCACAGCCAACCCACCGCCGTCGAAAACAGAACAGGGCCGCCCACTGTAAGGCATGCCGTCGTTGGTTTCGACCTCACCTTCAGCGTGCCGAAGTCAGTGTCAGTCCTCTGGGCGCTCAGCCCTCGCGGGATGCAGGACCAGATCCTCCGCGTGCACCACGAAGCAGTGGAAGCAACACTTGCCTGGTTGGAAGAGCAGGTCATCCACACCCGCGCCGGACGAAACGGCGTCGCCAACGTCGGCACGAGAGGTGCCATCGCCGCCACCTTCGACCACTGGGAATCTCGCACCGGCGACCCGCAACTCCACACCCACCTTGTCATCGCCAACCGCATCCAGCGCATCACCGACGGAGCTTGGGTCACCCTTGACTCCCGCACGCTATACAAGGCCGCCGTCGCCGCCAGCGAACACTACAACGGACTCCTCTTTGACGCCCTCCACCGAAAACTTGGCAGCGACACGGACATCCGCCTTCCCGTCGCCACTACGGGCAATCCCAGCCAGCAGCTCACCGGGATCGATGAGGACCTCATCCGCGAGTTCTCGAACCGGTCCCGTCTGATCAATGTGGAAACAGACCGCCTCGTCGCGGAGTGGACAACGGAACACGGCCATCCGCCAAGCACAGCAACGGTCATCAAGCTGCGGCAGCAAGCGACCCTGGCCACACGCGTCCCCAAGTCCGAGCTCCCCACGCCCCTGCACAAGCTATCCAGAGAATGGAGGGCACGCGCCACCGCCAAACGATTCCCACCGGACGACGTTATCGCGGCAACGATCAACCACTCCCTAATTGCCCCATTTGGCTTCACTGACTTCACCTCTGACTGGGTATGCGCCGTCGCGGCCCTGACCCGTGGGCGGGTCGCTCACAAACGCTCAACCTGGAACCGCTGGAATCTCCTTGCGGAAGCCGAACGTGTCTGCGCCCAGGTGCGTTGCCGGACGGCGGCGGACAGGAGCACGCTCATGGACGCCGTCGCCACCGCAGCCGAACAGCAGTCCGTGCCTTTGAATAATTACCGGTACACCGTCCCTTTCCACGCCGAGGCAGACGTCCGGAATGGACCACGAAGCGTCTTCGACTTTCACGGATCGCGCCTCTACACCGATACGTCCACGCTCGCCTGCGAGGACGCGGTCATGGCGGCCAGCAACGACGACGGCGGCCCGGCAGTCCGCGCAGACGTCATCATGGATCTCCTTGACCAAGTCCAACAGCCAGAGAGCCGAGTGTTTCACTTTGACCAGCGTGCCGCCGTTGCCGACGTGGTCCTGAGCGGCAACCGGCTCGACGCCGTCGTGGGGCCAGCGGGCACGGGAAAGACGACAACGTTGGGTGCAGTGAAGGCAGTTTGGGAAGCGGAGTACGGCGTCGGCAGCGTTGTTGGGCTCGCTCCGGCAGCTGCCAGCGCCAACGTGCTGGGCCGCGAACTAGCTATGGCAACGGAGAACGTCACGAAGTGGCTGCACGAGTCGGCCGGCCAGGGGGCTAGTTCAAGGGCCTGGCGCTTCTTCGATGTGCAGGCGCAACTGTCCACGGCTCCCGTCGGCGAGCGCCGGGGCATCAAGTTAGCGCAGGAGGCTGCGCGGCTCGCTGCCACCCAGCAACGATGGTGCTTCCATAGGAATCAGCTGGTCATCATCGATGAGGCTTCCATGGTCTCGACTTTTCAACTCGCCGCCCTGGTTCAGCAAGCGCAGGAGGCCAGGGCGAAAATCCTCTTGGTGGGTGACCCCGGCCAGCTTGACGCGATCGACGCCGGCGGTGTCCTCGGGTGGCTGGACCGCCAAGGAAAAACGACCCGGCTCAGCAGCATCTGGAGATTCCATGAAAAGTGGGAGGGTGCATCATCCCTGAAGTTGCGGAATGGAGACTACTCGGCAATCCAAGATTACGAGCAGCATCGACGGATCAGGCACGGTACCTACTTGGACATGGTCGATCAGGCATACCTGGCGTGGAAAGCCGATGTGCTGGCGGGCAAGTCCTCCATCCTTATCGCAGCCGACAATGACACCGTCGGCATGCTCAACGAGCGCGCCCAAGCCGACCTCGTAGCCCAGGGACAGGTGGACCCCGAACTAACCGTCCTGCTCAACGATGGCCTATATGCCGGCTCCGGTGACACCATCATTGCCCGGGGAAATAACCGCAGGCTAGTCGACAGTAAAGGGGACTTCGTGCGGAATGGAACTCTGTTTGACGTCGAAAGCGTCAGTAGATGGGACGGTTCGCTTCTTGCGGTGCGCCGCGAAACAGGCGCGAGGGTGGTACTCCCCCGCAAATACCTCGAGTCGGACGTTGGATTAGGCTACGCAACCACCGCTCACCGCTCCCAAGGCATCACGGTCGATACCGGTCATACCGTAGTCACCCATGGCCGGCTCACTCGCGAGCTCCTCTATGTCAGTATGACCCGAGGCCGCTTCGGCAACTTTGCCTACGTCAGCGAAGGCGATGACTCTGAGCATCCCGCCGTTGACCCGTCCCTGCAGCTGTCGTGGCGAAGTATTATGGGCGAGGTGCTGACTGCGGAAGGTGCTGAGCGGACCGCCCATGAGGTCCGCGACGCGGATCGCAAAAAGTCGGACAGCCTTGAGCGACTTAACGCAGAGTACGACTACTTGGCGCAGATAGCAGCCGCTCAAAGCCTCATGCGGTGCTTAAACAGGCACGACGGCGACTCATCACTTGGGCTCGAACAGTCACCTTCGTGGGGCGCCGCCGTAGCGGCGTGGCGCGCAGCCACGGCCGTCAGCCGCCGGGGCGCTGAACGTGTCGTGGAGCAGGCGCTCCGAGACACCACAGGTGTAAACGATCCCGCTGCTGTGCTCAGCATGCGCTTGCGCCGCTCTTTAAGGTTCCTGAAGCTTTCGCCAGCAAGAGCATGAGGTCGGCGTGGGAGGAAATTGCACGCCCGTGGAACGTCAACGAGCAGTTGGCCATACCGCTGCAAGTAGTGCGCGGCGACTTCAATTCGTTCCTAATCTCACGTCCTGACGGTGATTTCACGGATCAAGAGCTCGATTTGGCAAGGCTGCTGCAACCAATACTCTCCGGCCTAGCTCACCATCTTGGCTTTGCGCCCACCAGCAACGAGGCCGTCCTTCAATGTGCCAATCACGAACTGACTCTGCGTGAGATGGCAATCCTGTCCTTGCTCAACAAAGGGCTAACGGCAAGTAGTCTGGCGCGACAGCTGGGCATCTCGCCACGAACAGCTGAAAAGCACGTGGAACACATCTACCGCAAGTTGGATGTGGGCGATCGTCTCACGGCAGTCCAACGGGCATATCAGTTGGGTCTGCTGACACCACCGGACAACCTCATCGATCACAACGGAAAAGTTGAGCGCTCGGAAAGCTAGATCGCGGCCGGGTGTACTGTCAGGCATTACACCAGACGAAGATCAGTGAAGGACTATGGGACTTGGTACTAGGGCGGAAGACGGCGCGGTTCAAACACACGGCAGCAATGCCGAGGAAACCCAGCCCCGCCCGTGGACGTTCGCCGCGGTATGCGTCATGGGCACCGCGCTGACCCTGCTGGTGTTTGGCCTGTCGCAGGTGCCGGCGATCCAGCTGCTGCCTGGATACGTTGCTGCTTACCTGCTGATCGGAGTCTGCATCTTCGGTCCAGTCGGCAAGCTCCCGTCATTGCGGCAGGCCGTGGCGTTCCTGCTGCCCGGTGCCCTGCTCGTGGCTGTGGCACTGCTGGATCTTGGATTCTGGTGCGGCGGCTGGCTGCTCGGGCTGCCGGCCTGGGGGCCGATGCTCAGCCGATGGACCCCGGTGGACCGGCTCCCCGCTTGGGCAGGTGCTGAAGTTCCTCGGGGTCCTGGTTCTGGGCATGGTGATCTTCACGTTCAACATCATTTGGGGGATCTTCAGCGTCACCGTGTTCCTGCTGCCGGCCATCCCCCTTATCCGGCTGGCCTACCCCGAGTTTAGGGCCAGGCCGCTGCAGGCGACTGCGGAGATCCTTCTGGCCGTGGCCGCCGTCGTGGTGGCCGTAGCGCTCCCCACCCCGGAAGGGTCATGGAGTTCCCCATGGATGCACGCCGGCGGGGCCGCAACGGCAGGGCTGATGATTGCCTACTGGGCCTGGCGCCTCCCGCACCGTTCACGACGCCTGAGGCTCAACCACGGGGCGGTCGTCTAGCTCCCCTGTCTTTCGCCATCGTGTCTCAGCACAAGGAACTTGGCCTCTGCTCCCGATACTTGCTTCTCCTTCGAGGCGCCTGAGTGGGACCGAGGCGAAGGGTGTTAGCTCTATCCTGCCAGCACGGCGCAGACGTCTGCGAAGACCTCGCCGTCGAACGAATAGGCAACGATGGCGTCGGTGTCCACATCGTAGGTGAAGGTCTGGTGTCCAGCGACGCTGTAAGTCTGAGTCTTTGTCACCGGGCCTTCCAGTCCGATGTCGCCAGCATAGAACCCGACCATGTATCGGCCATTGATGGTGACGTGAAACTCGTTGGTCGCTTCGTCGTAAGTGGTAACCAGAGCATATTGGGAGCGTTGCGTGAATGTTTGACCGGACTCTGCGTTTGTCCATACGCCGGTGCCGACATTGTGCTCCCAAAAGCGGTCACCGGGAAGGGTTTTTTTCGAGCCCTTTACGGTGGTATTCCCCAGTACGGCGAACCCGGGGCAGAACTCGCCCGCAGGAATTTCGACCTCATCAGCACTGGCGCTCGAAACCGGCATGAGAAGCCCGACCGACATGATCGATGCCGCGGCTATGGCGCGGCGTAGCAGCACGGGCATGGAGGCCTCCAAGGACTAACGGTGTAATGCGGACGTTACGCCCCAGCCTCGACACCCGCAAGGGTGCGCGTTGACTCACAAAAAACCTCCGCGTAGCGGGATACGTTGCCTCACATCAAAAGCTCCGGGAAGGTCCGGCCGCGGACATCCTTGAGGGATGGGATTGACGATGGGTGAACGCAAGGCCGTCACGAAGCACCTGGCCGAGTCCTACCGGGCTGGTGACCGGGCCAGGAAAGGGCGGATCCTGGATGAGCTGGTCGATTTGACCGGCTGGCACCGGGATCATGCCCGGGCGGTCTTGCGGCATGCGCTTGATCCGCCGCGGCCGCGGCCGGTCAGGCCGGGTCGTGCCCCGGTTTACGGGGCTGATCTGCAGGACGGACTCGTGCTTTGCTGGGCGGTGCTACGGGCCCCTGCGGGGAAGCTGCTGGCTCCGATGCTGCCGGATCTCGTGCCGATGCTGCGGGCCGAGAAGGCCCTGGACATTACCGATGGGCAGGCGATGCTGCTGGGCCGCATGAGCGCGGCGACCATTGACCGGCGACTGGCGGGTCAGCGGGCGAAGCTTTTGCCGCATGGCCGTTCCCATACCAAGCCTGGATCGCTGCTGAAGTCCCAGATCCCGGTCCGCACCTGGGCCGAGTGGGACGACGCGGTGCCGGGTTTTGTCGAGATCGATCTGGTCGGCCACGACGGTTCGAACAGTTCCGGCCAGTTCTGCTTCACGCTCACCGGTCACGGATATTGCGACCGGCTGGACGGTGAACCGGTCCGTGCCGAACAAGGCACAGAAACACGTCTTCGCGGCCCTGCAGCACGTCCTGGCTGTCTTTCCGTTTCCCGTCATCGGCATCGATTCGGATAACGGCAGTGAGTTCATCAACAACGAGCTCTTCGAGTTCTGCCTCCAGCACCGGATCACTTTCACCCGGTCCCGTGCCGGGAACAAGAACGACGGCGCCCACGTCGAGCAGAAGAACTGGTCTAGGGTCCGTGAGCTCGTCGGCTACCTGCGCTATGACACCGCCGCGGAACTGGAACTGCTCAACGAGATCTGGGAACTGGACCGGGTGTTCACCAACTACCTGCTGCCGCAGCAAAAACTCATCGCCAAGGTCCGCCACGGAGCCAAGGTCAGCAAAACCCATGACCGGGCAACGACCCCGCACCGGCGCGCTGCCGCCGACCCGGCCCTGTCGCGGATGCCCGTGATTCGGATGAACGCCCAATACAAGAAGATCAGGCCAGCAGCCCTCTCACGGCAGATTCTTGCCCTCACCGGCCGGCTTGAAACCATCGCCACCGCCGAACAGCCCATCCCCGCCAAACCCGCCGTAAACGCACGGTGGAACCGCCGCGACAACCGGAGCTTTTCATCTGAGGCAACGACTCAACGTTCCCGGAGGTATTGACATGAGGCAACAGGGGGTGCTCCGGAAGGCTCCTGGATTCAACGCCCGCCACCACTCCCCATGGAGGCAGCCAAAGCAAAAACGCTGCTCGCTCACCCTTTAGGTGCCGAAGAAGCTCTTCGGGTCGTCACCGCCCAGCAGGTCGGGGTGGAAGGCGATGGCGTCCACGGGCCGGGTGTCCGCGAACAGGACCGCGACCGTCCGGGAGTGGACCACGGTGTAGCGGGTGAGGTCTTCCACCCAGGAATGGATCCCGGTGTACTCCTCGACGAACAACCCGTCACCGAGCAGGCCCCGCTGCACGAGCAGGTCGTAGACAACATTCCAGGCGAGATCCATCAGTTCGTGGATGGCCGCCTCAACAGTTGGAGCCGTCATAGCTCCATAGTGCTCCCGGGCACCGACAGTCTTGGGGAGCCGGCTGGCGTGTCCTGATGTGGCTTCGCCGAATGGGTCAGAAGAGGGGCGCCACCCCTCAGCAGAACGGTTCGGCTACCTCCGGCGTCGGCGGAAGTGTCCTCGAACAGTTTTGCCGCCGCGTACGTGCTCCGGCACCCAGACGTCGCCGGGAGAGCCTGCCAGGGAATGATCGGAATGCTGGCTTCCGGTGACGTCAATGATGGTTGGCGCCGGGGTTAGCGATGCGACATGTTTGGCATTGTCCCCTTCGAAGGCGTTGGCCATGTAGTCCAAAGAGCCGGGCTCAGCGCCCAGACTCAGCGCCTCCTCCCTCCAGTGGGACACAGCGCCTGCCACCCGCTGAAGCCGTTCTATCGCCTGATCACGGGTCAGTCTGAACCCGTCCGCGAAGTCCAAGAGGTCCCGCACATCCCTCTCAAAGAGGCTGCTGTCGGGTGTCAACGGAGTTTCTGATGCGCCAGAAGGCATGGGATTGACGTCGAAGGACGGCGACAGCCGCCACCCGTGAGCGGTTCGAAGGAGGCCGTGATTCCGCATGTGGTCATCGGTGTTATTGACCATGGCAATTATCGCGGCCCGACTAAACATCTCATTTGCATCCCTGACGGGCTCGGCCGAGATCCTGGCTATCTCACCGGCAATGGTGACGTAGTCCGGATGGGTGTAGGTATCCAACTGCAGAGCGGTGCGAACGCTTATGTAAGGAATACGGTCCTCGCCGCGTCGGTCGAACCTTCTGGTCAAGAAAATGTGTGAATACCGGGTCAGCGGCATGAGCCTGGAGTCCTGCACACGGATTCCAGCCCGTTGCTGGAGCCTGATGGCTACCATTTCCCACAGTTGGACATTTCCAACGTCGGATGTTTTGGGGAACTTCGCCAGCAGCATCGACCCGTCATCGTCCCGAACCCACGCCTTGGGCTGCGCGCCGCCCGGTGACGAGCCGGCACCCATGAGCAGAGAGTTTTCCTCGGCGACCTGGCCGGTGTCGGCGAAGATCCGGGCTTCCTCGGCAAGGGTCTGAAGGTCGCGAATCCCGGCTCTTCTGCCCCAGGAGGACAGGAACTCGCCGTTTTCCCTGAACCTCAGGGCACCTTGACGGGTCTCATCATTGACCATGAGCAGGTAGCCGGCCTCACCTCTGCTGGGAATTCGGCGGCCGCCCTGGCCCCTGACCTGCTGTCGGAGTTCTTCGTAGAGAAGTTTTTTGCCCCAGTCGTCGGGCGCGGCATCCTGGAAGGAACCGAAAAGGTTGCGGCCTTGGGTAGGGCGCAACGGTCCGCGGACCAGGGGCAGTTCCGGGGAGAGTTCAAAAGCCTCCGGATTGGCAAGCCAGGCGTCCTCATAGGTAAAGGACACGTGCTCCAGCGGAGACAGATCGTCCGTCTCAATATCCATCGCACCGGCGAGTGTCTCATTGACGAGGACTTCGACCCGCCGAACATGCCTGGGCATTATCCCCTCCTCGGTGCACGCTGGCGGTTCAGCATATGAGCACGGGCCCTGCCCAGGTCGGTGTTGAGCGGGTCAAGGGCATTGATGAGGTCTTCCGCCACGCCGAGGACGGAGGCGACGGTCAGTAAATGCTCGACCTTGCCACCCTCCCCCGCTTCCAGGCGCATGAGGGTCGACCGAGAAATGTCCGCCCGTTCAGCCACGAGGTCTTGGGAAAGGCCAAGGATGATCCGCCGACTCTTCAGGTTGGCGCCCAGACGACGCATCTCTTGAACTTCATTCCCTCGCATATAGCTATTCTGAAGCAATAAGCAAGCTAATGCAACGAAGTAGCTACATTACTGCCGAACCGGCTGGTCCACCTCCCTCCTCCACCCATGCTGCAGGGATTTTGCAGGAGCTACTCGGGCTCCGATTCTCCCTCGTCTTTGAGCTCGCCGGCGGCGATGCGTTCGGCGGTGCGCCGGTAGGCCTCGGTGATGAAGTCTTCGATGTCGCTGGCCCCGATGCGCCAGGTGCCCTTCCACCGACCTGGATTCCGCGAAGCTCCCCGGTCCTTAGCAGGGCCCGGATCTGGTTCTGGTTCACGTTCAGCTCTTCGGCCGCCTGGGCAATGGTCAGGAAGCGGTGCTTCTTCGATTCGTCCGTCACCGGTTCATCCTATGTGGACGGGTCCGGGGGCGTTGAGTCTAAGCGGGCAGGTTTTGTCCTGCCCTGGCGCCGTTACCAGCATTACGGCCGGGTGCAAAAAACGGCACCGAAACGGTTACGACGGCCGTCAAATAGCCCGGGGATTTACTGGCGCGTGACCCGGATGCGGTGTTCCTTACGATTGCGCCCCGAAGCGGCAACAAGCCTCGTTTTGGGCAATGGCA